>JAPUIM010000267.1 GCA_027297025.1 Bacteroidota bacterium
AGCCAGTCAGATCCGCAGGAATTGATGGATGTGGATCTGCACACAAGTGGCTAGTGAAAAAGGCATTAGTCAGGCATTTTATCAATATGCGGATCAAAAAGCTATTATCCTTCGTCAGGGACAATTTCCTTGGAAGGGACCGGAGGAAATCAAGGAAAATTGGCAAAAGGTAGTAGGTTCTTTTAGTAATCCCCCTCAATTGAGTTGGAAGCCTACAAAGGCTGAGATCGCCCGGTCCGGTGACTTGGGATACACCTTTGGCACCTATGAATTCACGGCGCTGGACAGCCTGGATAATCCGTCGATTAGCTATGGCAATTACGTCACGGTATGGAAAAAACAGGACGATGGGAGTTGGAAGTATGTATTGGATGGAGGAGCAGCCACCCCAGCTCCTTAAAACTAATTAACTCTTCTTTATTCAGTTTCTCTTGTGTAGTGACCCTGGAATGAACATAAATTCTGGCAATAGATGGCTTATCCATTCGGGTCAGTGATTCAATGAATAAGATATTCCTCCCAAAGTTGAATCGGTCAGATGAGATATTGTTATAAATTGCAACTGATTTGATGATTGAAAAAGCAGAATAATCGAGTGGACCAAATCAAAAAAGAATGGTGGAAAGAAGGGGTGTTATACCAAATTTATCCCCGGAGTTTTAAAGACGGCAATGGGGATGGCGTGGGTGACCTGAAAGGGATACTGGAGAAATTGGACTATCTACAGGATTTAGGAATTACCATGATCTGGTTGAGTCCCATTTACCAATCGCCCAATGATGATAATGGCTATGACATCAGCGATTATGAGGCCATTATGGAAGAATTTGGCACAATGAAGGACTTCGACCTATTATTGATTGGGACACATGTCAGAGAGATGAAATTGATCATGGACCTGGTTGTCAACCACACCTCTGACCAACATAGATGGTTTCAAGAGGCCCTTAAGTCTAAAGACAGTCCCTACCGGGATTATTACATTTGGAAATCTCCGATCGATGGAGGGCCACCTAACAACTGGAAGTCATATTTCGGGGGTAGTGCCTGGGAATACGAAAAAAGTTCCGGAGAGTATTATTTACACTTGTTTTCCAAAAAACAACCCGACCTCAATTGGGAGAATGAGAAATTGAGGCAAGATATCTATAAAATGATGCGGTTTTGGCTGGATAAAGGAGTAGACGGTTTTCGTATGGACGTCATTCCCCTGATCTCCAAACAACCGGAATTTCCTTCCTATAAATTCGAAGAGATCCCCGGAGGTTTGTCCGGTGCCTATTCATTCGGTCCCAGGATGCATGAATACCTACAGGAAATGAATAAGGAAGTGCTAAGCAAATATGACATGGTAAGTGTGGGCGAAGGGGTAGGAGTGGTTCCTGAAAATGCCTTGTCCATGGTGGGTGAAGACAGAAACGAATTGAACATGGTATTTCATTTTGACCATATGCATATGGGAAGGGATGACCAGGATAAATTTGTTACCGTTGAATGGGAACTGCCGGAATTCAAAAAAATATTCAGAGAATGGGACCAGGCCTTAGGAAATTCAGGTTGGGGTGCCATTTATTTGGGAAACCATGATTCTCCCCGTATGATTTCAAAATACGGACATAGCGAGGGGTTCAAACTGGCCTCTGCAAAATTACTGGCCACCCTGTTGTTCACAATGAGAGGTACTCCTTGCATCTATAATGGAGATGAGATAGGGATGACCAACCTCAAATTCAGCGATATCAATAGTTACAAAGACATTGAAAGCCTGAATTATTATCAGGAAAAAATTGAAGAGGGGGAAGAACCCCAAGAAATACTGGAACGATTGTATCATCAGAGCCGGGATAATGCTCGGACCCCTATGCAGTGGAGTCCTTTTAAACATGGTGGATTTTCCGACGCCGCAGAAACCTGGATCAAGGTGAACCCTAACTTTTCCCGAATAAATGTGGAGCAATCACAAAAAGATCAACGGTCTATTCTCCAATACTACAAAAAACTGATTGAACTGCGTAAAACTCTACCCACACTGGTATATGGTGGTTATGAGGACATTTATCCCCAAGACAAGGAGATCCACGCATTTATAAGGCACGATGATGACTACAAATTACTGGTCGTATTGAATTTTGCCGATCGCATCTTACGTTTTCATCTACCCGGTCCCATCAAAGAATATCCCTGGAAACCTATAATGAGAAATTATTTCGAACCTTTGATCCAACCCAGCCTAGGTGAGTGGGTGCTTAAGCCATACGAAGCTGGCATATATGTTCTGGATTAAATAGGTACCGGGAAACAAGACTATCAATTTTGAAGGATTGCTTCAGGTTGAATTAAGCCAGATAATTCTATAATTGATGTACCTTTAAATATATGGAAATACATTATAGAGCATTGGGGATTGCCCACCTAATATATGCTATACTTATACTCATTCCAGCGCTGTTGGTATTTTCCATTCTTTCCGGTATTGGCTTTTTAGCTGAAGACCCTGAAGTGATAGCCATACTCTCCATCATAGGGTTTTTTGTATCTATGTTTCTGATACTATTAGCCATACCAGGCTTGATAGCGGGTTTTGGGTGTATACAGCAAAAGTCCTGGGGTTTGGCCTTGGCCTTGGTGATGGGTGTATTAAATATTCTGTGTTTTCCTTTTGGCACAGCCTTGGGGGGCTATTCCATATGGGTTTTTGTACAAGTCCAGGAAGAAAAAAAGAAAGTTACTGAGCATCCAAGTGAATGAGTTATAAGACTTGTTTCCGCTTTTATGAAGAACTCAATGATTTCTTGACCGGATCCCTTCGTAAAAAATATATACCATTTGGTTTTGAAGTATCTCCTTCGGTGAAAGATGCTATTGAAAGCCTGGGTGTCCCTCATACAGAGGTAGATCTGATCCTGGCCAATGGAAATTCGGTAGATTTTTTTTATCGTCTTAAAGATGGAGATAGGATATCGGTTTATCCGGAATTTGAAACCCTGGATATTACTCCACTAATCAAATTAAGGCTTAAACCTTTAAGGATCACCCGATTTGTGCTGGATGTGCACCTAGGAAAACTAGCTAGAAACCTACGGATGCTGGGATTTGATTGTTTATACCAAAATGATATTGAAGACTCCCAAATAGTGGATTTGGCTACCAATGAGAAAAGGGTAGTGCTCACCCGGGATTTAGGCATACTGAAGCATAAAATAATAACCCGTGGCTACTTTTTAAGATCTCAAGATCTCTGGGAACAAACTAAAGAAGTGATCGATCGATTGCACTTATCCAACCAGCTAAAACCTTTTACCCGTTGTATTGATTGCAATGGGCAGTTGAAACCGGTAAACAAATCCCTGATAGTAGATCAACTGGA
>JAPUIM010000268.1 GCA_027297025.1 Bacteroidota bacterium
ATTGAATCTAATGATTATCCCTTTAGTAAAATTTCAAGCTAATGCAATTTAACCGACTGATTATTGTAAACATTCTATTTTGTTTTGTCTGCCAATATGTTCTGGCACAGGAGTATAAATTGGTGACCAATGGAAGACTCATCCTGGGTACATATCAGGAACGTACAGCTTCCATTTCCTGTGGAGACATAGATGACGATGGTGATATAGATATTATTGTAGCAAACGGAAGACATTGGCCGGGCCAGAACCGTATCTTTATTAATGATGGCAGAGGAATCTTCACTGTTGAAAGAGATCTTGGGTCTCAAAGGTCAACCAC
Organism: Bacteroidota bacterium; assembly: GCA_027297025.1. GTDB lineage: Bacteria > Bacteroidota > Bacteroidia > Cytophagales > Cyclobacteriaceae > JAPUIM01. Next base: position 323 of record JAPUIM010000268.1, read on the forward strand.
TTATGCAGCTGAGTTGGCCGATCTGGATAACGATGGCGATCTTGATATTGCTGTTGGAAATGATATGGCGCCAAATTACATATTTATAAACGACGGTCAAGGTAATTTTTCCAAAAGCTCCTCTTTCGGCGAACATTATGCACCAACCAGAAATCTTACATTGGCAGATTTGGATCAGGACGGTGCTATTGATATTCTTATAATCAATAGAGGTCGGGCCAATGAGATCTGTCTGAATAACGGTGACGGTGATTTTTCTAAATCCTTGATTTTCGGAACCAAGGATGATTCAACAATAGATGTGGAAGTTGCAGACATTGACGATGATGGTGATCTGGATCTCATCCTGGCCAATCGAGACGAACAACCCAATTATGTCTATCTGAACAATGGCATGCTAAAGTTTACTGAGAAAATCCCTTTTGGCACTGGTCGTGATAATACCCGCTCTATAGCTGTGGGAGATCTAAACAAGGATGGACTGCTGGACATTATTACAGCGAATATTGATGAACAGAATGTTATCTACTTCGGTAACAAGGATGAACCCTTCTCTCAATCCCTAACCTTTGATTCAACGCAGATGGCAAGTTATTCCGTTGCTGTTGCCGATCTCGATTTAGATGATGATCTCGATATCATCATCGGAAATGCAGGAAAACCGAATGTTGTCTTTCTGAATATGGGAAATGGTAAAACCTGGATAAGATTTCCATTGTCTGAAGAACCTTTTAGAACGTATGATATCATAACTTCAGATTTAAACAATGATGGTTTAGTGGATATTATTGAGGCTAACTCAGACGAAATAAATCGCTACTACTTTAACCGAAAAAAGAAATAAATTCAATCTAATTAACTACTCATGGACACTTTTAAAAAAAAGAATCTTCCACTTTTCCTTAGGACCAGGTTAATCAACCTCATCTTTGTATTTGCTTTTTTGGTGTCTTTCATAACAAAAGCCCAAAATGATCCAATAAAACTGAAATACCTAGGAACAGCTGGTTGGAAGATCACCGATGGGAATATTACCGTATTGGTTGATCCATATATTTCCAGGGTAAAACTTGGTACAGGACCAGGCATCAGTCCTGAAGACAAAAGAGAAACTGTTGAACGCTCTGATTATTTCGTTTCGGATACCGTGGGAATTGACAGCCTAATTTCAAAGGCGGACTTTATTCTGGTACATCATTCACACTTTGATCACCTGTCTGACGTACCATATATTGCAAATAAAACAGGTGCAAAAGTTATCGGTACTGAAACGACATGTAATATTCTTCGCGCTTATGGTATCCCAAATGAGCAATTGTATCCGGTAAAAGGAGGAGAAGATTATCAGTTTGACAACTTTGCCGTTAAAGTTATCCCTTCGATACATTCGGCCTTAAATGACAAGCATTACATCGACTCAAGAACATACACTGAAGTGCCTGAGGCACCTCTAAAAGTATCTGATTTTATCGAAGGGGGCTCTCTAATGTTTCTTGCACGTTTTGCAAACCATGATGTTCTGACCATGGGCTCCATGAACTTTGTGGAAAGGGAATTAGTTGGGATCAAACCAGATATTGTGCTCGCTGGTGTTAACCGCTCGCAGCTTGGTCTTTACAAGTATAACGAACGACTTTTGTCTGTTACAAATTACCCAAAAGTAGTTATTCCATCTCACTGGGATAATTTCCGCCTTCCCTATGGGTTTTCTCAACAAGATGCTGTAGCAAAAAAGTTGATTCCTTTTCAGGAAGATGTGAAAAAACTTTCCCCGCAAACAAAGGTGATTATTCCGGAACATTTAGGAACAATCACTATTAAATAAATTTATTATCTCTCGAAACCTGAAAAGCTAGAGAGAATTATAAAATAGGAAAGGATATGATTTAATGAACAATTCAAATCTAGAAAGAGGAGCAGAACAAAAAAAGTAAAACGAATACTAAGTGATTGCCGAATTTATTTAACAAAAATCATGTTTCTCCAACTTCACTTGTTAAAATACAGAGTTTAAAAGGGTCTGTAACTCCGACCAGGAAGCATTGTCCGCTTTCTCATCGTACGCCAATGGCAATTCAAACTTTTTCCCCAATTCGTCAGCTTCCTTGCTGGTAAATGCGTGCACTGCATTCTCATAAGCTATGTATTTATAGTCAGCTCCTGCAGCATCCATGTCGGCTTTAAACTTTTCAACTGATTCTGGAGATATAAATGGATCAGCTGCCCCATTACAAACTAGTATTTTTGCTTTTAGCGTCTCGGAATTTGCCTGAATGGGTAATTCAACGCCCGAATGAAAGGCAGCCACTGCAGCTAAATCATATCCGGCATTTGCCATTGTCAAAACCACAGTTCCGCCAAAGCAATATCCGATAGCAGCTATTTTGTCGGCATTAACTGAGGGATGGTTCTGAAGGGTTTCCATGGCTCTCAGGAACCTGGCT
>JAPUIM010000269.1 GCA_027297025.1 Bacteroidota bacterium
CGTGCCTTAGGATACGGCAACATGGTTAAAATAGATCATGGATTCGGATACCAAACACATTATGCGCATATGCACTCATTTGTAGTAAGAAGAGGGCAAAAGGTCAAAAGAGGGGAGTTGATTGGGCATATTGGAAGTACAGGAGGATCTACAGCTCCACATGTACATTATGAAGTGATAAAGAATGGCAAGAAAATCAATCCAGTCCGATACTTCTTCCACGATATCTCCGACGATGAGTACGATAAACTCCTGGAGCTGGCATCCATAGAAAACCAGTCACTGGGTTAAAATATTATACATATCATTACAAAAAAGCAGCAAAATTCCATTTGCTGCTTTTTTATTTGCAGGCATTTGAAGTTCTTTACAGTGTCCAATTGATGAAAAATGCCGACCAAAAAGTTAAGTCATATACTGGTTGTAGTTGGGATGGTAGTCATCCTTTTGAACTCATGTAAACCTTCCCAAGTTTCGACTTCACAGAAACCACCGTCTGCAGACACCACCGATATCCCAACCTACTACATTACCAGCGATGGAGATACGTTGGAATCACTGGAGGAGACTGTTGATATCAATATCCACCGTTTACTGAAAGACACCATCTCGGTGATTGGGGTTGGTGACATCATGATGGGAACTAATTTTCCATCCGAAAAATACCTACCTCCGGAAAATGGGAGTCGGTTATGGCGAGAGGTAAATGACCTACTCAATGATGCAGATCTCACCTTTGGCAATTTGGAAGGGGTTATTTTGGACTCCGGAGGTACCCAAAAAAAATGCAACAATCCTGATCTCTGTTATTTATTCCGTACACCGGAAAGATTCATCTCCAATCTGGTTGACGCTGGTTTTGATGTAATGAGCATGGCCAATAATCATGCAGGAGACTTTGGTCCGGAAGGTCGTGAAAATACCGTAAAGGTATTGGACAGTTTGGGCATTAATCACGCAGGTTTAATTGAGAGACCATATTGTTTGATAACCATCGAAGGTATAAAATTCGGGTTTGCTGCCTTTTCCCCTAACACCGGTACCCTCAGTATTAATGATCATGAGGAGGCAAAAAAAATAGTGACTCATTTGGACTCAATGAGCGATATAGTGATTGTTTCCTTTCACGGAGGAGCGGAAGGAAGTAAGTATCAACATGTTTTAAGAGAAACTGAATTTTTTTACGGAGAAAATAGAGGAAATATTTATGAATTTGCACATGATTTAATAAATTCAGGTGCTGATATCATCTTTGGTCACGGGCCCCATGTTACCCGGGCTATAGAAGTCTATCAAAACAAGTTCATTGCTTACAGCTTGGGAAATTTTTGCACCTATGCCCGGTTTAATTTGAAAGGCGCAAATGGCCTTGCTCCCATCATAAAAGTTTATACCGACCACCGAGGGAAGTTTTTATGGGGACAAATAATTCCAATCTTCCAGGAAGGAGAGGGCGGTCCAAAAATTGATCCACAAAAACGAGTTATAAAAACCTTGCAGGAATTGACCAGTACTGATTTTCCCGAGGTTGAAATCAGTATTAATGATGATGGACTAATAACCTACATTGAATAAAACAGTTGAACATAAAAAACAAATAACCAATAAACCCTGAACTAAATTGCCCTATAAAGAAAAAGAAATTGTAAAAAGATATTATACCATTGGTGAAGTAGCTGAAATGTTTGATGTGGCTACATCATTGATTCGGTTTTGGGAAACGGAGTTTGATTTAATCAATCCCAAAAAAAATAAAAAAGGTAATAGACAATTTACCCAAGAGGATGTCAGCAATGTAAAACTTATCTATCATTTGGTTAAGGAAAAAGGCTACACCTTACAAGGGGCAAAGGACATTTTAAAAAACCATAATCTAACTACGGTCCGGGACAATTTGGAGATGGTCCAATCGTTAAAAAAAGTCAGAGAGTTCTTAATCGAAATCAAACAGAACCTTCCTTAGAATTTTCAGTTAATTTTCATGGATCAGCAAAGGCTTTACCAGGTGGCGTTGAGTTTAATCCCTGGAATCGGTGGAGTGCTGGGTAAACAATTACTTAACTATTGCGGTTCAGCAGAAGCTATATTCCATACTTCTAAGAGTAAGCTATATAAAATACCTGGCATTGGAATAAAGGCTATTGATGATATCCGTAACAAAAATTTACTGTTTGAGGCGGAAAAGGAATTAATCAAAATAGACAAGTCCGGCTCCAAATTGCTCTTCTACACTGATCCCGACTTCCCCCGGCGTTTAAGCCATATCTATAATGCACCAGTGATACTATACTACCGCGGTTCGGCCGATCTCAACCAGGAAAAAGTAATTGGGATAGTAGGAACCAGGAAGGCCACACATTATGGAAAGCAGGTAGTGGAAGAAATTGTAAAAGGGCTCAAGAAACACCATCCTCTCATTGTAAGTGGATTAGCCTATGGCATTGATATTCACGCTCACAAATGTGCCTTGAAGGAAGGACTTGAAACCATTGGGGTAATGGCCAGTGGATTAAATATCATTTACCCCAAGATACATACTTCAAAAGCCCAAAATATGACTGCGCAGGGTGGGCTGCTAACTGAGCTAAAATTTGATACCAAACCAGAACCAGGACAATTTCCAGCTAGGAATCGAATCATTGCGGGTCTATGCGACGTTATAATGGTAGTGGAAGCAGCCCGGAGAGGCGGAGCATTAATTACTGCCGAATTTGCCAATAGTTACAATAGAGAGGTGTTTGCTGTACCTGGCAATGTAAAAAGGCCCTTTTCCGAAGGTTGTAATAGATTAATACAACGACATAAAGCCAATATTTATACTAATATCTCCGATATTGAATACCTAATGAACTGGGACATAGACGCCCACCAAGCTAGTACTAATACTGAATTAACCTTGGATCTAAGTGAATTTGGCGGTGAGGAGTGGTCCATTATTCAATTATTAAATGAGCATAAGAAAGAGATGTTAATTGACGAACTTAGTTGGAAATCTGAAATATCACCCAACCAAATTGCTTGTCTTCTTCTAAACTTAGAATTCAAAGGGATAGTGAAATCATTACCCGGTAAGAAGTACGTTTTGAACAAATAGTTGAGATGGCTCAGAATTACTACGAAATCTTGAATGTGAGCTACAAGGCATCTGCACAAGAGATCAAAGTAGCATTTCGATTACTGGCCAAAAAATACCATCCCGATAAAAATCCTGGCAACCAGGAAATGGAAGACC
>JAPUIM010000027.1 GCA_027297025.1 Bacteroidota bacterium
CTACTATCCTTTTTGGAAGTTTTGAATGGGCGCAGCTCCGATTCTCCAAGTTGAAATTTTCCTCAGTGGATTGATGGAACCTTCAATAGTTTCTTTATTGCCTAGCTGTACTGAAATTGTCTGTGCTTTAGGTCTGGAAAAACATCTGGTTGGCAGATCTCATGAGTGTGACTATCCTCCAGATATACGGGAATTGCCAATTTGTACCGCTCCTAAGTTTGATTCTAATGGAACCAGTCAGCAAATCGATGAGAATGTATCAGAGTTGGTGAAACAAGGACTTTCGGTTTATTTAGTGGATATAGATTTATTACAGAAACTAAACCCTCAATTTATCCTCACTCAATCTCAATGCGAGGTATGCGCAGTGAGTTATAAGGAAGTTGAGATAGCTGTTGCCAAGTTGATAGATGCTGAACCTGCGATCATCGATCTCCGGCCAAATCGGTTATTGGATATTTTTAATGATATAATCAGGGTTTCAGAGGTACTTGGGGTTTATCAAAAAGGAAAAGATAGACTGGAACAATACCTGAATCGGCTGGATCGAATAAAAGAGAAGATCTGCGACCTTGACCACAAGCCCATAGTAGTAGCTATAGAATGGTTGGAGACGTTGATGCTGGCCGGTAATTGTGTGCCGGAAATTGTCGAAATGGCGGGAGGAGTGAACCCTATTGGTAAAGCCGGGAAACATTCTCATTATCATCAATGGCACGAAATATTTGATGTTGATCCTGACGTCATCACCATTATGCCCTGCGGTTTTGGTATCCAACGGACACTGTTAGAAATGGAATTATTGACTAAAACCCCCGGCTGGGGAGACCTGAAGGCGGTAAGAGAGAAAAGAGTGTATATTACCGATGGCAACCATTACTTCAATCGTCCGGGTCCAAGAATAATTGATTCGGTGGAAATAATGGCAGAAATCCTACACCCGCAAATCTTTATCCCCAGTTATGAAAAAACAGGATATATCCGGTATAATTAATGGCATTTATAAAATCCGTATTTCAATGGAGTGGGGGTAAAGATTCTGCTCTGGGCCTTTGGAAATTGCTTGAGGATGGAAAATACCAGGTTGACAGACTGCTTACCACCGTTAATAGGTCCAATAACCGCATATCCATGCACGGGGTGAGAGCGGAACTGGTAGAACTCCAGGCGGACAGTATTGGATTGCCACTCAGGAAATTAATGCTTCCTGAAATGCCTTCCATGAATATTTATGAGGAAGAAATGAATAAAACATTAACGGAATTTAAAAAAAATGGCATCCGCCATGCGGTATTTGGAGATATTTTTTTGGTTGACTTAAAAGAATATCGCGACCGGCAATTGGGCACAGTAGGTTTTACCGGAGTTTACCCCCTATGGAATCTGCCTTCCCAGCAATTGATTGAGGATTTCATCCAACTAGGATTTAAAGCAGTAGTCGTATGCGTTAATGCCAATTTTTTAGACCAGTCGTTTTTGGGAAGATTAATTGATCATCAATTCTTGAAGGACCTTCCAGTGAATGTTGATCCCTGTGGAGAAAATGGTGAATTTCACACATTTGTATTTGAGGGGCCGCTTTTTAAAAAAACCGTCGATTTTAAACTAGGAGAGCGTGTGTATCGCGACTATCAGCAAGAAAAGAATATTGATGATACTGGTGTTGATACTGGATTTTGGTACATAGATTTGTTACCCATAAATAAATAAATTTTTCCTGCAACTTCACAGCTCTGCCATTGTCTTTGGATTAAACAAAAAAAATATAATGAATACGATCAAACTTTTTTTTGCTATTGCTTTATTGTTGTTGGTAGTTCATCTACCCTCTTTTGCTCAAAAAAGAGTCCAGGTAGAAAGAGAAGTACAAAATTTCACCATGATAAATATTGGGGGCGCTTTTAATGTATTTCTCACCCAGGGAAATAGTCATTCAGTAGTGGTCGAAGCGCCTGAGGATTTGATGGATATGGTGATTACCGAAGTAAGAGGGAAAGAATTGAAAGTTTACAATAGGCGTAACATCAACAATTCCGGGAGAATTCATGTCTATATTGAATTTAGGGAATTAGAAGAACTGGATATCTCCGGTGCCTCTAATGTAGAGGGTGAAACCCTCATAAAAGCTGAGACTTTGGATTTGAAAGTGAGCGGCGCTGGTAACACCTATCTTGATTTAGAGGTAGATCGATTGACCACCCATGTTTCGGGGGCCGGAAACGTGGAGTTGAACGGAAAGGCTGGAAGTCATAATGTAAAAATATCTGGAGCAGGTAATTTTGTAGCCTATGGTTTCAAATGCGATAAATTGTCAATTGAAGCCAATGGAGCTGCTCATGCCAAAGTTTATGCAGTGAACGAAATAGAAGCTTATGCCAAAGGGGCCAGTAGTATCATATACAAAGGTAATCCGGAAAAAGTAATGGTAAATTCCTCCGGAGCGGGTGATATTCAACGGGCTTATTGATTGTTAGGTTTGGATTGGTAAATCTCAAATAACTTTTTGGCCGCTGCTATAGGAGGGATTTTGTGTTTTTTGATTTGTCCGGATAATTTAACCAGTTCTTCAGTGATCCGTGGATCCTGGTTAAAATCTTTCTGTAGCAATTCCCTTAAAGTGCTCCACATCCAATCAATATCTTGATTGCTGCGATTTTCCTTTAAGTAACCCGTCTTCTGCATGGCTGATTGAAAGGCCATGATCATCTGCCAGATCTCCTCTATACCATCATGGAATAAAGCTGAACAGGTTATTACTTTTGGTAGCCATCCGTTGGGATTTTGGGGGAAATAGTGCAAAGTGTTTTTAAACATGGCTTTAGCAAGTAATGCTTCTTTTTTATTGCTTCCGTCTGCTTTGGTTATGATCAAAGCATCGGCGAGTTCCATAATTCCTTTTTTTATCCCTTGCAGTTCATCCCCAGCGCCAGCTAATAACAGCAACAGAAAAAAATCCACCATCTCTTTCACCGCGGTTTCTGATTGGCCCACTCCAACTGTTTCAATGAAAATAACATCATACCCGGCAGCTTCACACAGCAGCATGGATTCCCTGGTTTTGGTGCTGACACCACCTAGGGAGTCACCGGTAGGAGAAGGGCGAATATAAGCCCGAGGGTCCCTGCTTAGCTCCTCCATTCTGGTTTTATCTCCCATGATACTGCCTTTGGACAACTGGCTGGTGGGATCGATGGCTAATACTGCTAGTTTGAAACCGGATTCGGTGATGTGCTTCCCCATGATCTCAATAAATGTACTTTTTCCCACTCCTGGTACCCCTGTGATACCAATCCTGATAGATTTACCGGTATAGGGCATAATATTTTCTAAAATATCCTCTGCCAACTGGTTATCTTCATCGAGCTTGCTCTCGGCCAGGGTAATGGCCCTGCTGAGAATGGCCTTATCGCCTTTTAGCAGGCCATCGACATATTGGGTGGTGGTTAGGCGTTTTTTCCTTTGATAGGTCATTGACGGCTAAATATAAAACAATTTCTTGAGCGGCAAATTTTATTGTGAATTGTAGATTTTCCCTAATTCATTTGCTAATAGATCACCTTCCTGTTATTTTAATATTTGGATAATAAATCGCATTTTTCTAATAGCCTAATTTCATTGTTATGAACAGACAATTTTGGTACGACACCGTTTTTGGAACACTCTTTATTTTCTTTCTGATATTTTTATTTGCCAATCTCACATTCTTCAAGATTTTTGATGTGTTTGATCCTATTGGCGAGGCATTAAGTGATCTGGAACTCACTGACTATGCCTTTTCGAACATCAGGGAAGATCCAAGGGCAGATACAAATATTGTGGTGGTAAATCTACCGTTTTCCCGAAGAGATATAGCCATGGTGTTGAGTATTATCAACCAATATGAACCTGCAGTTGTAGGTATCGATGCCTTTTTCCCAGAACCTAAAGAGGAGGATCCTATCGGAGATGTGATGCTTCAGAATGCCTTAAAGGAAATGAAAAACCTGGTCATGGTAAGTAGGCTGGAAAATTTTAATGAGGATACCGGTGAATATGACACAGTGTTCAACTCACATCCCATGTTTTTAGAAAATGCCCATACCGGTTTTGCCAACTTGGCTACGGATGCGGAATTTCAGGATGATTTGAAATCAGTAAGGGAATTCCCTACCCATCGAAGTATCCATGGAATTGATCATGTCGCTTTTGGAATAAAAGTAGCAGAACTTTTTAATCCCGAGACCTCCAAAAGATACCTGGAGCGAGATAATGAGTACGAGAAAATCAATTTTCGGGGAAATGTGCTAGATCCATTCAACAAAGCCGAATTTAAGAATCAATTTTTTGCACTGGATGTAGAGGATGTTTTAAATGAGAATTTCACCCCAGACATAGTTAAGGATAAGATTGTGATATTTGGGTTTATGGGGGAGTTTTTTGGTGATCCCTCCTGGGACGACAAATTTTTCACTCCTCTTAATCCCAAAGTTGGGGGAAGAGCAAACCCCGATATGTTTGGTGTGGTGGTTCATGCAAACATTGCCTCCATGATAATTTATGATATCCCCATTGGCTCCATGTCGAATATCCAAACACTTATCTTTTCCATCTTGGTTTGCTACATAAATGTAATGGTCTTTTCATGGATATATAGGCGACTACCCCGATGGTATGATGGATTAACTAAATTAATACAATTGACAGAGGTGATGATATTTATGTTGGTCGCGGTATATGTGTTTGCTGCATTCAGCTATAAATTGGAATTGACCCTTCCGTTGGTTTGTGTATTGCTGGCTTCTGACTCGCTGGAGATTTATAACGGGGTAGTTAAAAATCTATTTTCCAAAGATAGACAGGAGCTTTTCAAACTACAATACGGCAGGGATTGATTATTTTATAAATAATTAAATATTTTTTTGCACTTATTAGGTTACCTTATAAAATAATTTAGTATATATGTAGGAAAATAGGAAAATATAGTGAAAAAATTTGACTTAATAAATAAAATTATGGATCTTATAAAACTAAAGGAAATGATAATACGCCAATTAAATGAAGAATTGACTCTGCTGAATTCAATTTTTATTTTAGATCCATATTTTAAATTACAATTTGTTTTTACCCATTCCCGATAAATCAAATAATACCAACTAATAATAACTAAAAATGAATTCTAATCACTTAAATTTAAATTTTAAAACCATGAAAACTATTTGTTCAACCTTGATCGCAGTATTAGTATTATTTGCTAGTAGTGCTTTCGCTCAAAGTTATGTTTTCAAGGTTCTGGCCAATAAAGGTGAGAACCAAGTGAAAACTGCGTCGGAAACGACTTGGAAACCAGTAAAAACTGGCGTCACCTTAAATGAGGGAGATGAATTAAAAGTCTCAGAAAATGCTTATTTAGGGTTGGTACACTACACCGGTAAAACGGTGGAATTAAAGAAGCCTGAGGTTATTGATATCAATGAATTGGCTTCTAGTTTAAGTACTAGTGGGTCTAGCGTGGCCAGCAAGTATGCCGATTTCGTTTTGAACAAGATGGCTCAGAGCGGAGATAGGAAAGAAAGATTGGCTGCTACCGGAGCTGTAACCAGGGCCACTGATAATTCTTCAATTAAGGTATTTATGCCGAGTTCAGTAGAGGTATTAAATCCTGAAGCAATTATCTCCTGGAACCAAATAGAAGGTGCTCAGACCTATGTAGTAACCTTGAAGAACATGTTTGATGAAGTTATTCTAAGCAAGGAAACCACTTCTAATAACATCAGCTTGAATTTTGATGATCAAAAGTTAGCCAAAGAAAGATTGGTTATTCTCAGTGTGAAACTGAAAGATGATGACGCAATCACTTCTGGCGATTATGGTATCCAAAGATTATCTGGCGACGATGCCAAACCAGTAATGGAAGATCTGACCCAGTTGAAAAGTGAAACTAATGAAGAGAGTTCTTTGGGTCATATCATGTTGGCCTCCTTTTACGAAGACAACAATTTGATGGTTGATGCTGCTACCAGCTACCAAAATGCTATCAGGTTGTCTCCTGATGTAGAGGACTTCAAGGATATGTATCAAGATTTCGTTGAAAGAAACGGATTAAACAAATAAGAATATCCGAGCTTAATAAAAAAGGCGATCCAAAATGGTTCGCCTTTTTTTATGGTAAATTCCAATCAAATTTTATTCCTCCATCCCAATCATGATAAACGAGGCCCAGAAGATGGGATATTTGTATTCGTTTCTAACCTCTTTCTTAGCTTCCAGGAAACTGTTTCTCATTTCCCCGGTCTCCAGCCATCCCTGATAGAACTTCACCATCAGCTTTTGGGTTGCCTCGTCAGAAACTTTAAACAGGCTCATAATCAGTACTTTTGCTCCAGCCACTAAAAAGGCCCGTTGTAGCCCATAGACTCCTTCTCCTATTTGTACATCTCCCAAACCGGTTTCACAGGCGCTTAATACTACCAGATCGGTGTAGTCAAAGTTTAAGTTCATTGCTTCATAGGCGGTCAATATACCGCTCTCAATGTTGTAATTGAAACTGGTTTTATTCAACAGATCCCCAGCGCCGGCT
>JAPUIM010000270.1 GCA_027297025.1 Bacteroidota bacterium
CAGGATGTACGTTGACCTTGAAATTGATTTTTTCAAAATTCTCATAAAATTTAAAATTATCGAGAACCTCATAGATCATGCTTTCGATATCCAACTCCTCGCTTTGTATTTCAGTCCTGGAATTTCTGGAAAAATCAATCACATCACTTATAAAATACTCCAATTTATTGATACTTTTTTCCATTAATCCCAAATAATGTTTCTGGTTTTTTTCCTTGGTTTCAAGCCGGGCAACATGCACTAAACCTAATAATGATTTGAGTGGTGCACTAAGATCGTGGGAGGCGCTATAAACAAATCGATCCAATTCTTGATTGGTTCTTTCCAACTCCTCGAATTGCTGGTTAAGTAAAATTTCGGCTGTTTTTCGTTCGGTTATGTCACTGCAAACGCCCATCATTTTTTGGGATTTTCCCCCATCACTTCGGGTCACCGCTCCCTGAACTACCAGATGACGTATTGAACCGTCAGGGCGGTTCACTCTAACATCAACTTCGTACTTAGTGCCTTGGGTAATTGCGTTTTGAAGCTCTTTTTTCACCTTGGGAACATCTTTAGGGTCTAGGACTGATAGGAAATCATTCATGCTCATTTCCATTTTAGGATCGATACCAAACATCTCATAGGTCCGGTGATCCCAATAAAATTTGTCATCCTCCTGGGTCCAGTGCCAAGTACCAATGTGAGAGGCATCGAGGGCCAATTTCAATCTTTCTTCACTTTCTCTTAAGGCCCGTTCGGTTTTTTCCCTTTTCCTGATTTCCTTTTGAAGGTCAAGATTTTTGCGCCTGATACTGGTTGTGCGAATGGTATAAATGATGTATAAGCTGGTAACTATTAAGGCACCAATTATAAATCGGAACCACCAAGTGCTCCAGTAGGGTTTTTGTATGTAAAAGTGAAGAGAAAGACCTTGATCGTTCCAAAAACCATGATTGTTACTTCCACGCACCTGAAGTAGATAATCGCCAGGGTCAAGATTGGTAAAAGCAATTTCCATTTTGTTACCCAATGATGTCCATTCATCGCTGAATCCTTCAAGTTTGTATTGGTATTGGTTTTTTGCAGGTGAGGTGAAATCCAGGGCTGAAAATTTAAGTGCAAGATTGTTTTCGGTATGAGACAACATAAGACGTTGATCTGTGTTCAAATTTGCTGATGGCATGATACCCTTATTGCCAACTTTTATTGAGGTAAAAGCCATTTGTGGAATATATTGATTTTCCTTTAGGTCTTCGGAATGGAAGGATATCAAACCGTTATTTCCTCCGAAAAACAGCTCACCACTGGTACTTTTAAATGAGGAATGTAGACTAAATTCGTTGGTTAATAATCCATCGGTTTTATAAAAATTTTTGAAGGTCCAGGTAAGCGGATCTAGTTTTGACAGTCCGTTTGTAGTACTCAACCAATAATGGCCATTATTGTCCTCCAGGATTCCGAAAACCGTGCTATTGGATAACCCATGCTGGGTGGTATAGTGGGTGAAAGTTTCATCCCTGGGATTGAATTGGTTAAGACCGCCTCCTTCGGTCCCTATCCAAATTAGGCCATTGGAATCGACAAGCAATGCCCTTACCCGGTCATTGCTAAGACTGCTGGAATCCTGAGGGTCATGCCGGTAATTCTGAAATACTCCCGTTTGAGGATCAAAGCGGTCTAAACCATTGTTCCACAGGCCAATCCAAAGTATTCCTTGTAGGTCCTCAACCATAGTAAAGGGATATTGGCCACCCAGGCTGTTGGGATGCTGGTGGGAGTGGACATAATGCATAAATTGCTCTTTATCCGGGTCAAAACGATTTAGTCCTTCACCCCAGGTGCCAATCCATATCCTTCCCTGGCTATCTCCGGAAATGAATAGTATGTCATCACCACTAATACTAATGGCATCATTGGGATTATGTGAATAATTTGTAAAGGTCTTGCTATGGTAGTTAAATTTATCCATGCCCCCTTCATGATATCCGATCCATAAAGTTCCCCTGTTATCTTCATAAATAGCGCTAACGTGTTTGGCACTGGGACTGCCGGGAACTGCTTTATTGGGTAAAAAATGTTCATATGTCATCTTTTGGGAAAGGTATCGGTTCAAACCATTGGCTGTGCCGATCCATAAATCGCCGGCCCGGTCCTGGAAAATCGATCTTACCTTGGGATCGGTAAGACTATTGAGATTACCCGGTTCTGAACGGTAATATTTAATACCAAAGGTATTGGGATTAAACTTATTTAATCCCACGAAAGTGCCCACCCACATAAGTCCCGACCGGTCTTCCAGGAAAGCTGCCACCCGGTTATCGCTAATGCTGTTGGGATCTGACAGGCTGAATTTATGACGGGTGAATGAATCATCAGGTACTTTTAGTTGATTGAGACCATCAGCAGTGCCAATCCAAATTTGATTTTTAGAATCCTCAAACAAGGATAGGATAAAGTTGGAACTAAGGCTGGTGGGATTTTGAGGATCATGATGGAAATTAATAAAGATTTCTTTTGATTTGTCAAAAGTACTGACCCCGTTGGAGGTTCCAGCCCATAGGTGGCCGCTATGATCAACCAGCAATTCTGTCACTTGGTCACTGGCGATACTGGCCGGGTTCCGGGGATCATGCCGGTATGATTGAAACGTTTCATTTTCTTTATCAAATTTATTCAGACCACCGTTCCAGGTTCCCACCCATAAATACCCTTGATGGTCCTCTACCAAAGAAAAGATACCATTATCACTTATGGTCTGTGGATTGTCATGAATGTGAATATAGTGAGTGAATGTATTGGTAACGGGATCCAATTTGTTCAAACCTCCTCTCTCCGTTCCGATCCATATAATTCCCGACTGATCAGGATAGACCATTTCCACATAATTATCTGATAGGCTATTGGGGTTACCTGGCTCATGTTTATAGTGAACAAAGGTTTCGGTGTGGGGATCAAATTTATTTACCCCTCCACCTATAGTTCCAATCCAAATATTCCCTTCCTTATCTTCGGCCAAGGAAATGATGTAATTGTGGGATATCGAACCAGGCTCATCGGTTTGGCGGTAGATAATATATTCATATCCGTCATAGCGATTTAATCCATCAAAGGTTCCTATCCATATAAAACCCGTTTTATCTTGCAGTAGAGCGGTAACATTGTTTTTTGACAGCCCATCTTCGGCAGAGATACGTTCAAACCTAATTTGCGGCTGTTGGGCGCTTATTTTGGAGAATAAAAGAAATATTAGAAATCCTCCGAGTACTATAGATCGTCGTTTCATCGATGAATATTTACTAATCAATGCAAATGGCGATAAAACTTAGTTAAGATGGTTAATCTATTTTACCTATAAGATACGGCAAACTAATGCATGTAAGAGTTTGATCAAATTATTGAAATAAGTTAGTCACTTTAATTATTAATCTCAATTATTTGGGTCTCATTTAGTTGTATTTTTCACCGGCTTCTACGGGAAAAGGCAGTTTATTTTGCAGGGGTGGCTTATCGCAGGTGGTATATTTGGAGTAGGAGCATGGAGGATTGTAAGAGGTATTAAAATCAAGATAAAGTGGTTTTGTCAGGGGATCCACATACATGTACCGCCATTCATAGGTGGAATTACCATTGGTGAGATCAGAAAACATGATAAAGCCACCCTCCAATGCATCAACTTGGTAGGATTGCCCATTTACTTGGAAAGTGTAATATCCAATGAATTTTAAGGGTAATGTGGTCCCCAAAACATTGAGCACCTTTTCAATTTTAGGTGGATCGAAGGTATGATAGTCGGCTTTAACAATCCACTTTTCTGACGCAGGATAAAAGTCAAATCCATTAAAACTCGCAACCGCTGGATTATCAAGGTCTCTGATCCTGAAATAGTAACCATCCTTTCTTTTGTTTATAAACCAATCAAAGCTTTTGTAATGTAGGGTTTGTGAATAGCCTATTGGATCGAAAGAGAGATCCAAGGATTGGACCGCCTGATCTTCCATTGTAATCTCTAAATCCGGGTTGCTG
>JAPUIM010000271.1 GCA_027297025.1 Bacteroidota bacterium
GGAATATTTTCAGTATACGATTTAATGTCTTTTCCAATAGTGTAAAGCTTACCAAGATCTGAACCAAAAATTTTCACAGCAATATTTGCCCTGCTCCCTGAAAGCATGTGATCAATTCGGTGAGCTATCGGTTGACCTAACACAATATTTACGCCGGGTAGGGTGTTGAGCTTTTCTCTTACCCGATCATAGAAATATTCCTTAGTCTCATCTTTAAGAGTAAAAGGTGCGTCAATTTCAGAAGCATTTACACCTTGTGCATGTTCATCAGATTCAGCCCTTCCTGTTCTACGGGAAACAATTCCTATTTCAGGCATTTCCAATAATAACGCTTCTATTTGTTTTCCAATCTTATTGCTTTCCTCTAATGAAATACCCGGTTTGGCTGTCGCACTTATTACTAATGAGCCTTCATTAAACTCCGGTAAAAAACTTCTCCCCAATCCACTGGCCAGATAAATGCAATAACCAAATCCTATGGCTGTTAAAGAGACTATTAGCCAGGCCCTGTTCAATAAGAATGGTAAAGTATTGCGATAACTCATCCTCAGTTTTTTCTCCAGCCAAGAGCCCTGCTTTTTATCTTTCAGCACTTTTTCTTGTCCCAATAAATAACTGCTTAACACTGGGGTTAATGTTATAGCAACCAGTAGTGAAGCTGCTAGTGAAATAATGAAGGATATTCCCAAAGGTTGCAATAATCGTCCCTCAATCCCACTAAGAAAAAATAATGGGATAAATGATACAATGATGATAATTGTGGCGATTATTATAGAGCTGCGAATTTCGATTGAAGCTTCATAAACAACTTTTAAAATAGGGATTTGCTCGCTTTTTGGCTTGTGGGCATTTTCCCGCAACCTTTTAAAGACATTTTCAACATCGATAATCGCATCATCAACCAAAGCACCAATAGCAATGGCCATTCCACCCAAACTCATGGTGTTAATTGTAAACCCAAGGTTGTAAAGAACAATAATTGACATTAGCAGGGATATCGGAATAGCAAGTAATGAAATAATTGTTGTGCGCCAGTCCATAAGAAAAATAAACAGTACAATGCTTACGAAAAAAGCACCCTCCAGCAATGTTCTCTGTAAATTATTAATTGAAGAATTGATAAAATCAGCTTGTTGAAAAATATTACTGTTTATTTCCAAGTTTGATGGCAATATCTTTTCCAGATTTGTGACCAACTCCGATATTTCTGTGGTCAAGATTAAAGTATTGGTATGTGGCTGTTTAAATATCACCAAAACCACTGCTGGCTGAATATTTAGTGAAGCATCCCCTATTTTATCGGCGATACCAATTTTTACTTCCGCGATGTCCTTAACTCGGATAAGGCTGACTCCCTCCTCTTTCACCGTTCCATTCCTTATGTCATCAAGATTCCTTACTTTACCTTGGGCTTTAATTAGGTACTGTTTACCATATTGGTTAAGAAATCCCCCGCTACCATTTTGGTTGGTGTTAGCCACTGCCATTTGAAGCTCTTTCAATGAAACATTATAATGTTTCATTTTCAAGGGATCTGCCAACACCTGATATTGCTTAAATTCGCCACCAATTGCGATTACATGCGCTACTCCTGATACTGATTTGATGCGGGGTACTATCTCCCAATCTGCCAAGACACGAACTTCCATTGGAGATATGGAATCTGATTGTAATCCTATCAACATTATCTCTCCCATGATAGATGAAATTGGAGCTAAAAGTGGTTTACCTACTTCTATGGGAAGTTTTGCGCTTGCTAAAGGAAGTCGCTCTGACACAATTTGTCTGGCTCTATAAATATCTATTCCCCATTCAAATTCTACCCAGACAATAGACACACCAGTCATAGAGCTGGACCTAAGTCTTCTTACCCCGGGAGATCCATTAATAGCAGTCTCTAAATAATATGTAACCAGTCGCTCTACCTCAACAGCTTCAAGCCCATGTGCCTCAGTTATCACGGTTACAGTTGGAGCTGTTAAATCCGGAAACACGTCAATCTCCATTTCACGCAACAGATAAATCCCGGTAATAATTAAAATAAGTGACAGAAATAGCACCAGGAATCTGTTTTTTAAAGATATGTCTAAGATATAGCTAAGCATAAAATAATTATTTAGTGGGGATGTCCGTGAGTCGGGGCATCTCCAGCCATACTTGCCATTTTAACCTGATAAGCCCCGTTTATAACGATTACCTCTCCGGGTTCAAGTCCAGAAATAACTTCTGTATAGTCGGAGTTTTTAATTCCGATTTTTAAATTGCGAATTTCAAAGCTTTCACCGGTAATTTGTACAATCACAGAATAAACGCCAAAATCTTCCAATAGAGCGGCAGTTGGAACAGCTAAAGCTTTTTTTTCTGATTTAATAATTGCTTCAATTTCCAGGTATTCACCTGGAAGCATGTTAGTATTGTTGAGCTTAAACCAGACCGGGATGAAAACCTCCCCGGCATCCAATTGCCGTTCATGATCAATTTGATTGACAGGTGAGTTATACCATTCTCCCCGATACATCCATCGGATGATTTCTATTTCGTTTATTTTGTCAAAATAGTCAATAGGGATATCAGCCTTTAAAAGTACACCTGAGTATTGGGTAACTTCTATAATGGGATCACCAACGGAAACGTATTCCCCGGGTTTGGCCCAGATCTCACTAATGTATCCACTTAAAGGTGCTTTAAGCTGAATACCACCCTCCACATAATTAGTGGCTATAGTTTCATATTCCATTTTGGCAAGCTTATAAGTGAGCTCATGCTCTTCATATTCAGACTGCGGAATCACGTCAGTATCATACAATTCTTTTTGCCGGAGGTAATTTGCTTCTTCACGTACTAACTGTGTTTTCGCCCTGAGATATTCCAGATTTAAATTTTCCTCTGCTTCAACACCCCCAATAATATTTTTACCTACCACGGTAAATAGCCAATCCTTTGCTTTCAATTGGTCGCCGAGCTGAATATCATTTTGATAAATCAAAATACCACCTGATACGGATGAGATTGTGTTCTTCTGGGAAGGGCTTTTCACTACCTCTCCAGCTGCCTTTATCCGATCTTCAATGGGTTGATAATCAACTATATCGATACTGAAATTAGTTTTCCATGCTTGCTCTTTTAAATAAGTGATATCGCCTTCATCAGACTCCTTTAGGTTTGCTTCTGCTTCTTCCCTTGATTCGAATACAGGTATATCCGGGATTGTGATCTCATCAATGATACCGTCAAATTCAATCTTAAACACTAAGCTGTATACTCCTTCCCTACCAGGCTTAATCGCTGGATCAAAAATTCCAGGGCGCAAAGGTTTTTCAATAATGTTATGGACATTAGCAGAACCATCCAGCAAGCTAACGGTAACTTTTGCTTTCGAAATAGGTTGATAATTTCTTAAATCAGTGAAATGGGCAGCAAATTTTGTGATTTCGCCCACTACCAAAGGCTTATACTCTGCAAACAATTCTACATGGCTGGTCCATTTTGTAACAGACATTACCAGTTCCGCATTCATTGATTGATCCAATGCTTGTATTTGTTCATCAATAGTGGTGGAGCATGCAGTCAGAATCACAAAAAAACATGCTCTATAATAGTAAGATCGTGTTATGTTGAATAACAGATTTTTCATTTCAATATGTTTATAGTTGTTAAAAAGATTGTTCGGAGATTATTTCTCCGGGAGTACAGGGCTAGGATTGTAAGGGTGGACCTCTCCTGTTATTA
>JAPUIM010000272.1 GCA_027297025.1 Bacteroidota bacterium
CCTCTCTACTCAAAATTTGATAGACCTCACCAATGATTATCTCTCCGACCAGTTCCTTGTACTTTTGAAACAGTATGTCTTTCTCCAGATCTTTTATTTTTTGGATGAGGGTTTGTCTAGCAGTCATTACCGCCCTGCGTCCAAAATCAACTAGTTTCACCTCTTCGGCTACCTCTTCTCCTATTTCAAAATCCGGCTCGATCTCTCTAGCTTCAGTTAGAGAAATCTTATCGTGATCCCAGATGTCTTCAGAGTTATCATCAACAATTTCTCTAAACCTCCAAATTTCCAAATCGCCTTTATCCGCGTTGATGATGATATCAAAATTATCATCAGTTTCATATTTTTTGCGGATCATAGTTCTGAATACATCCTCTAGAATCCGAATCATAGTAGGACGATCCACATTTTTATTTTGCGCAAACTCAGCAAATGATTCTATTAAAACTCCACTATCCATGGTTAATTAAATGAAACTAAAACATTTGTTTTTTGAATATCTTTAAATAGTATTTCTACCTTTCTATAATCCAACTTGGGTTTAACTTTTTTATTAGACGTCCCGGCATCCGTTGATTCATTCAATATGATTGCTGTATCCAAAATCTCTAGTAATTTCCCATTTCTGATGCTGGAATCATTTAAGGTTACCCTCACCTTTTTACCTAGGTGGTTATAATACTGCCTTTTCAGTTTCAAGGGATGTTCTAACCCCGGTGAAGAAACCTCTAAAACATAGTTATTGGAGAAAACACCCAGTTGGTCCAGCTCCTCAGAAATCTTTCTACTCATTTTGGCACAAGTATCGATACTTACACCTCCTTCACCATCAATCAGCACCAAGATCTTGCTTGTCTGTTGCCTGCCTGACACAATTATGTCAACCAAAAAGATGTCATCCCTGATCATATACTGATCTATAATCCTCGCGATTTCTTGTTGTGCAACTAACATTATAAACAAAGAGGGGACAATCTGTCCCCTCCCATTGACTTAAATATTTTCAGGTGCAAATTTAAAAATTTTATTCGGGGATTACAAGCAACTCCATAAAAACAAAACCTCAAATCTGTTTTTAGCAAGATATATGAAAAGTTAACACCTGGGTTCTGCTAATTCTTTTTATATTTCAAAATATGCTTGATGCCAGCATCAGGTATTTTATTAAATTTGCCTCATGCTAAAAGATTTAAGAGTGTACAATACATTAAGCAGAAACAAAGAATTGTTTGAACCGCTTCATCCTCCATTTGTTGGAATGTATGTATGCGGACCAACAGTATACGGCGACATTCATCTTGGTAATTTGAGGACATTTATAAGCTTTGACGTGATCTACCGTTACTTAATGTATTTGGGCTATAAGGTGAGGTATATAAGGAACATCACCGATGTTGGTCATTTAGAGAATGATTCAGATGATGGGGAAGACAAAATTGCCAGAAAAGCCAAATTAGAGAATATTGAACCGATGGAAGTAGTCCAACGGTATACCAACGGGTTTCATAGGGAATTGGATAAATTTAACCTACTGTCACCTAGTATTGAACCTTATGCTACCGGTCATATCCAGGAGCAGATACAGATGATAAAAGAATTGATGGATAAAGGTTTGGCATATGAAACTGAGGGATCTGTTTATTTCGATGTTAAAAAATACAGTAAGGATCATCACTATGGTAAACTTTCAGGAAGGGTTTTAGATGAGTTGATAACCAGTGAGCGGAATTTAAGTGGACAAGAGCAAAAGAAAAACCAAGTGGATTTTGCTTTATGGAAAAAAGCTGAACCAGAGCATATAATGCAATGGGATTCCCCATGGAGTAGGGGCTTCCCGGGGTGGCACTTGGAGTGTTCGGTGATGAGCACTAAATATCTGGGACAAACATTCGACATCCATGGTGGAGGGCTTGATCTTCAGTTTCCTCACCATGAATGTGAAATAGCCCAAGCAGTCGGCGTCTATGAGAAAGAGCCGGTGAAGTATTGGATTCATACCAATATGCTAACGGTGAACGGACAAAAAATGAGCAAATCATTGGGTAATTTCCTACTGCCAGAGCAAATTGTTGCAGGTGACCATCCCTTATTGAAACAGGCTTTTAGTCCTATGACCATCCGATTCTTTGTGTTACAAGCACATTATCGTAGCACACTTGATTTCTCTAATGAAGCGCTTGTTGCTTCCCGAAAAGGCTATTTGAAACTCATCAATGGGTTAAAAACTATAAAATCGATCACCTACCAAGCCGGGGATAATCCTTTGAATAAAAAAGTCCTTCAACAGGTGGAACAGTAGTGTAATAACTGTGAAAGGGCTATGAATGATGATTTCAATACCGCCTTGGCAATTGGTCATCTTTTCAATCTTTTGAAAAAGATCAATGCTATGCATACAGGAAACCTGAAAACCGAAGAATTGGGGGAACAGGGGTTTGAAAGACTTAAACAGGTGTTCAGCAGCTTTGTCGAGAATGTGCTGGGACTATTGGAGGAGCCGCCGGCCAATTTCCATTATATGATGAACATTTTACTAGATCTTTATTCTCAAGCTAAGGCAGATAAGGATTACAGTAAAGTAGATTCAATTCGGGAGCAACTAAAAGACCAAGGTATTGTATTGAAGGATATGAAATCCGGAGTGGATTGGGCCTATGAAGAGTGATTATAATATTAAATTATTAACCAGTCCATGGTTACTGCTCCTTTTCATTTTTTTATTTACAGATTGTCAAAGAAGGGAAGCAGAAAGACAATCTATTACAGCCCCCCTCAAAAAACAAGTATTGGTTCCCAAATTCAATCCTGACTCGGCCTATGCTTTTATAAAGAGACAGGTGGATTATGGGCCAAGAGTGCCAAATTCCCAGGCACATCAACAATGTGGCACTTTTTTAACCAGTACATTAAGGCGTTTTGGAGCGGAAGTGATTGAGCAGGAATTTGAAGCCGTTGCTTTCAATGGAACTGAATTGAGCCTAAAGAATATAATTGCAAGTTTCCATGGTTCAGAAAAAAAACGAATATTACTGGCAGCTCATTGGGATACCCGTCCATATGCCGATAAAGACAGTGTCAATTCAGAATTGCCCAATGTTGGTGCCAATGATGGCGCAAGTGGTGTAGGTGTGTTACTGGAAATCGCTCGTCATCTGGCGGAATTTCCCATTCCCGGGGTGGGAATTGATATTATTTTTTTTGATGGAGAAGATTATGGCGTTACCAGGGGATATAAGGAGTCGGTAATGGATTCTGAGAATGGTTGGTGTCTGGGATCACGCCACTGGGTTTCCAATAAGCACAAAAAAAATTATGGAGCTTATTACGGAATATTACTTGATTTGGTAGGCGCTGGGAAAGCTACATTTTTTCAGGAAGGTTTTAGTATGGGATATGCGCCAATTATTGTGGGAAGGGTTTGGAAAAATGGTCAGCAGCTGGGCTATAAAGATTTCTTCATTAACAAACAGCGTGGTGGAGTCATGGATGATCATCTGTTTGTGAA
>JAPUIM010000273.1 GCA_027297025.1 Bacteroidota bacterium
GAGGTTACAGGGGTATTCGACAAGTCCCTGCTTAATTCGCATTTAGACTTCGATTTGGTGGTCTCTATTAGTATTATAAAAACCCGCTCTTATTTTGGTGATTGGTGGAGTAATTCCCTCTCTACTTACGTGGTATTGAAAGATGGCAAGAAAAAAAATGATCTTGAGCCACACTTACAGGGATTTATGGACAAGTATTTTGGAAAGGACTTCGAACGTACCGGTAGAAAAATGGGACTGGTAATGGAGCCATTGAAAGACATTTATTTTAACAACCATACTCAATTCGATAATGTGAATCATGGTGACAAAAAAGCCATTTATGTATTTACCGTGGTTACCATCCTGGTATTTTTAATTGCAATCGTCAATTTCATCAACCTCACCTCAGCCACCTCTTCTAGCAGGGCAGTTGAAATTGGGGTGAGAAAAACCAATGGGGCCAGCCGGATCAGCCTGATTATACAATTTCTTATTGAATCGATGATTGTCACCTTGCTGGCCACTGTAATATCTATGCTGATGGTAGAGATTGGCCTGCCGTACTTTTCAAATTTTATTGGTAAATCTTTGACCATTCCACTTTCTACATTAGAGATGGTTTTTGCCAGCCTTGGTTTAGTAGTTGTTTGCGGTATTTTGGCTGGATTTTATCCAGCAGTTGTACTATCCTCATTCAAACCTTCGAAAGTACTTAAGAATAATATTTCAGCATTTGGTGGTGGGTTGTTTATTCGCAAGGCTCTGGTAGTATTTCAATTCGGGATCTCCATTTTCCTGATTATTGCCACCATGGTTACCTGGATACAGCTTCAATATATCGGAAAAAAGAAATTGGGTTTTTATAAAGAAAACATTCTCCTGGTCAACTTTGATAATAATGAAATAAGGAGAAATGCCCAGACATTTAAAGAACGAATAAGCGGATTTAGTGAGGTAAAGGAAATTACAATCATGAGCGGGGAACCGGGAGGATTTCATGATAATTACTCCTTTGAAGTGGAGGGATTTGAGGAACAGCAAATTTTAAGAACAGTATTTAGCGATTATGAATACCTTAAAGTCTTCAACCTGGAAATGGTAGAAGGAAGGAGTTTTTCCAGGGATCATAGTACTGATATCACTGATGCACTACTCATCAACCAAGAAGCTGCCAAAACATTGGGATGGACAATTGATGAAGCAATTGGAAAAGAGATCAGAAACAATTTTCGTGACAATAATCCCCGTAAAGTAATCGGTGTAGTAAAGGACTTTCATTTCAGGTCACTTAAGGAACCAATTGGCCCGTTGGTAATCTCAATGAACCGTGATTATAGGGTTGCAGCCATAAGATTGCAAACACCAGATCTGGCCCAGACTATTCGGAAAATAGAAGAAGAATGGTCCAATCACGTCAACCGGTATCCCATGCATTACAGGTTCCTTGATGAATCCCTTAACAGGCTCTATCAGGATGAACAAAACCAAGCTAACCTCTTCCAGGTATTTGGTTTGATTGCCATTACAATAGCATGTTTGGGTCTTTTTGGATTGGCTACCTTAACCACCCAAAAGAGGATGAAAGAAATTGGGGTAAGAAAAGTGTTGGGAGCCAATCTATCAAACATTATATACCTTCTCAGTAAAAATTTCCTGATATTGGTGCTGGTAGCTTCTTTAATCGTAATACCACTGGGCTGGCTGGCTATGGAAAACTGGCTAAGCAATTTCGAATACCGAATACAACTACAGGTTTGGTATTTTATTGCAGCCACCGCAATTGCCCTATTAATAGCGCTGTTAACCGTTGCTTATCATAGTTTTAAGGCTGCCTGGGTGAACCCTGCAGAGACATTGAGGTACGAATAATTCAGTTTCGAGTTGTGAGTTTGGTGTTTAGAGGATGATTGTGGTTAGCAGGTTTGTCTCGGTGTTAAACATCTTTCTTTACATCAAATCTTTACATAGCATTGAGTCTTTACAAAAAATTCCAATAAAACAAGAAAGCTAGATGTATAAGCAAAGACGCTTCCACAATGGTTATGTAAAATCTTGAGAATAAGCTCCCTAATCTGTCTTTCCAAATATTCCATATTAAAACTCCCAATCCAATAGTTAAAGGAATCAATAAATAACCTATGAATGATGCTGTTTTGAAAACAAGCGGATAGCCAAGAAGAAATTCTAGCGCATTTTTAAGCAGATAAAACGGTCCCATAAATGTATGCAAGATTACAAGTATGATAGTCGTAATAAACAAGATATGGAACCTAAGCGGCAATAATCTCTTACCAAAGAACCCTTTTTTCCAAATACGCACTAGTCCTATAAAAAGTCTGGCTAGCGTTAATAACAATCCCGAAAAAGTGGTTAATGGAATAAAACCATAATATTCATTGATAAAATTAGGGCTGTTATACCATTTGGTTTTTTCGTAGCTTATTGGCACAGACAGACCGCCTATATTGATATTGCGATACATTGTTACTACATTGCCATTACCATCTTCTTTGAAAATGAGATATTCGTAAGATAATTCAACATTTTGAAATATGCCATCGTCGATAGGTACATAAGAATGAAACTTCCCATTGTGGAAGACTCTTAGGGTGTCAGAGTCCAAATTACTCCAAACACGAAAATTGTCTCTAAATAAGCTTACTATATTTTCTTCGGTATTTCGATTATATCGCATACTTCTATACTCTCCGGCATACTTTTTTGTTGATAGCTCCTTTTTCATTTTCTTAGGAGCAATTGTATTGGGGTAAGTGGCATCGAAAATCGTTTTGAAAAAGTATTCTCCAAACCTATCATCACTAGTATTCACGACAGAAAAAAACGCAAATTCACCGGGTACGATAAGGATATTTGATAACACCCCGGGTAGTCCGCCAACCTTGGCCCATGCTTCAACGCCGTTGATATTTTGGTGTTCTAACCCATAGGAATAGCCATTTAACAAAGAATGGTTGGTGAATTGCTGGGTATAAAATAAGTTCCAGGAATCCGCGGAAAGCAATTTACTATCTTGATTGAAAAGAGCTTTCACAAAATTGCCCATGTCTTCTGCGGTGGATACTAAACTCCCTGCTGGGATAGCATGCCTCGGATAGATTTGTACTTCTACGAATCCATTACTAGTTTTCCTATAGCTTCCTGCATAGTTGTCGTTGCTCTCATAGCCGGTAGGGAAATAGAGGCTGGTGTTGTTCATCCCGAGCAGTTGAAAAATATTTTCAGATACATAGACCTCGAATTTAGTTTTTGCGACTTTTTCTATGATCAAACCTGCTATGGCATAAGAAAAGTTTGAGTAATTAATATCTGTCCCAGGTGGTTGAAATAAACCGGGATTAGATTGTTTAACATATTCCTCCAGCGGGAGAATGTTTTTGACATCTCTTGCCATATATCCAATATTTACATCATTAAAACCACAAGAATGGGTCAATAAACAATGAAGCGTAACCGGGTTATCTTTATACTTAAATTCCAACCCTATATCTCTAATATATTCAGATATATCTGCATTTAAATTCAATTTACCATTGTCCACCAGCTGTAGAACAGCTATTGCGGTCATTAGTTTTCCAACAGAACCCAACTGAAACTTGGTTTGTTTAGAAACGGCTACCTGAGATTCTATTTTAGCATATCCATAATTGTAATATTGGGTGGAATCCTTTTTAAAAAGTGCTGCGCTCACCCCGGGAAACATCTCATTTTGATGACCTTCTTTTATTAGAGAATCTACAACAGAATAAATAATATTATTAATTGAGTCTTGGAAAATATTAGGTTGTTGTCCATAAGACTTATTGCAGAGTAATAATAATAGTATCAAAAATAAATAATTAGAAAAAAATCCGGTTCTCATTTTCTGTAAGGCTTTATTTAAATTACTAGGTGTTTTAATGTTTAATTCAACTGGCTACAACATCTATGTATGTGTATTACGGATATTCCCATTGATAAATGTATCAATAATCCCCGATATCTTCTAAATCCTGCAGATATACGAAACTCTGTTTATTATTAAACTCAAAATCATTTTATACGAGATGTGTTAATTTGGAATTTACATTTACTCAGTTCCTAAACTATTCACTGGATTGGATGAGAGCTTCTTTAATCGTAATACCCCTGGGCTGGCTGGCTATGGAAAACTGGCTAAGCAATTTCGAATACCGTATACAGCTGCAGGCCTGGTATTTTATTGTAGCCACTGCACTTGCCCTAATAATAGCTCTGTTAACCGTTGCCTATCATAGTTTTAAGGCTGCCTGGGTGAACCCTGCTGAGACGTTGAGGTATGAATAATTCAGATTAAAGTTGAGGGATTTCGTGTTTTCGGGGGGATTGTGGTTAGCA
>JAPUIM010000274.1 GCA_027297025.1 Bacteroidota bacterium
TCCGGGGTTAGATCCTGACCGGCCCAATGTTCGTAATGTTTCCCTCCCAGCCATAGTCGGGAAGTGGTCACTTCATAGATCAACCCTTTATAGGCAAACCAAATCTCTTTTCTATCCTGACCGTTTCTGAGGGCTAATTGAGCTTTGGAATATTCTGGTAAGACTGTATTGGACATCCTTTTTGGTAATAACACTTCTCATTGCTATTGCAGCTAGGAAGTTTTATGGTATTACATATGCCATAAATTTCCTAAATTTCAATAAAAAAAAAGACTTTGCTATTAATTGTTTTCTTAAAACGTTCGTCCAGTTAACTAATGAAACATACACTTTACTTTTATTTTTTGCCGTTGCTTTGGCTGGGCTTGGTAATAAGCTGTGATAATGGTGGAAATTCTCAAAATTCCTCCGAAAAGTTGGATCTGGAAGAAAAAGCCCGGGAATTGGCATTTAAATACATCATCACCGATGGCCATGTGGACCTCCCCTACCGGCTCAAAGAAAATATGGAAGATATTTCCACAACAACCGAAGCAGGAGATTTTGACCACCAACGGGCCAAAGCTGGAGGGTTGGATGCTCCCTTCATGTCCATCTACATACCTGCTGAAAATGAAGGAACCGGAAATGCTAAACCTCTGGCCGATTCATTGATAGACATGGTGGTGGGACTTACGGTTGACTATCCGGATAAGTTCGCCTTGGCCAATACACCAGAGGATATTGAGAGTAACTTCCAAAAGGGTCTTATTTCGTTTCCTATGGGCATGGAGAACGGATCGCCTATTGAGGGTGACATAAGGAATGTACAGTACTTTTTTGATAGGGGTATCAGGTACATTACACTTACCCATTCCAAAGACAACCACATCTGCGATTCCTCTTACGACACCCTGCATACCTGGAATGGATTGAGTCCTTTTGGAACAGAAGTGGTCAAGGAAATGAATCGCCTGGGCATGATGATAGATGTTTCTCACCTTTCTGATAGTACATTTTACCAGGTAATGGCGGTCAATAAAGCTCCGTCCATAGCTTCGCACTCTTCCTGCCGGCATTTTACCCCGGGATGGCAAAGAAACATGTCGGATGATATGATCAAAAAACTTGCTGAAAATGGTGGAGTAATTCAAATCAACTTTGGCTCGACTTTCCTGGACCAAGCATCCCTAAAAAGTTGGGAGAAAATTGATGCGCACAATAAACAATGGTTAGCTGATAATCAATTGACGGAAAAAGACCCCAGGGCCAAGGAATATACCGACAAATATCACCACGATAACTTTATCTACACCGACATCACTAAAGTGGTGGCCCATATCGATCATGTGGTACACTTGGTAGGTATTGATTATGTGGCATTTGGTTCGGACTTCGATGGATTGGGTGACTCACTTCCTGAAGGCTTAAAGGATGTATCACAATACCCCAATTTGATCAAGCATTTGTTGGAAAAGGGATATAGTGAGGAAGACATACGAAAGATCTGTTATGCGAATGTTTTCAGGGTTTGGAAGCAGGTAATAGAAGTGGCTCGAGAATCGAAAACATAGTTTATCATGAATGGGCGTCACATTCTTATTGGGGCTTTTATTATATTTTTTTCACCACTGATCGGACAAGTGCAATCCAATCAATTGCTTCCTTGGCATCAGGACAAAAGACTGACCTGGCCAGATTTCCAGGGTGAACCGGAGGGAGATATTGATTTCAAGGCCATGACCAATTGGCAACTTTCTTTTGATTTTCAACTTTCAAAAGCAAAAGGAGAAATTAATACTCATTTTAACGTATATACCTTTTTTGATAACCAAAAATCCTGGGTGAGAGAGGGAAACGGTTCGGAGCAATTGTTGCAACATGAACAGTTGCATTTTGACATCGCTGAACTATTTGCCCGAAAATTAAGGAAACAATTCGCCATCTACTCATTTAAATCAGAAAATTACCAGGAGGAATTAAACCTGTTATTTGACGCCAGTTTAGATTCCTGCAATGTAGTCCAAACCCAGTATGACTTGGACACCGAACATGGTTTAAACCAGGAAAAACAACAAGAATGGCTACAAAAAATTGACCAGGAATTAATGCAATTAAATGAATTTGTGTTGGTAAGTCATTGATTATAAATTCGCACACTTTGTCCACAAATGAACATATCTTTAAAGGATCTAATTATATAATTCATTGTAAATCAATGATTTGATTAAAGTGGTATATTACTTGTTGCGATTTCAAAAAAACATTAACTACATGACAACTGCAAAATTAACACGATCAAGGGACAGAATGTTAGGAGGAGTATGTGGTGGTATCGCGGATTATCTGGGTTGGGATCCCACTTTGGTGAGAATATTATATGTGGCTGCATCAATACTCAGTGCGGCCTTTCCCGGGACCTTGGTTTATATCATCCTATGGATTGTAATGCCCAGCGACTAAGCAACTACCATTCTCGTTCAAGCTGGGCGAACAACTGTATCAAGTGTTGGGTTACTTTTCCCGGCTTTCCCGATCCGACGATGGTATCATCTACCTTTACTACCGGCATCACTTTTTTGGTGGTACCGGTTATAAATGCTTCATCAGCGTTTTTTATTTCTTTCAGGTAAGTCGGTCGTTCTTCAATGGCATAATGGGGTCCGGCTAGTGCCAGTACTTTTCCCCGGGTTATACCTTTCAAAATGTTTCGGTCGGAAGTAATAATTTTATTGTCCCTGACCAAAAAAAAATTGCTTCGAGAAGATTCCGAAATAATGTCCTGATAGTGGAATAAAACATCAACCGCTCCTGCATCCAAAATTTGTTTATGAATACGAATGGACGTGATATAATTTACTGATTTTATTTCAGGGAAGTCCCGGATATATTTATGAGTAATAAGCTTTATGCCTTGGGTGAAATGCGAATCAGGTGGTAAGACCAGAGGTTGTACATCCACAAAAAAGTTGGGGGTTCCG
>JAPUIM010000275.1 GCA_027297025.1 Bacteroidota bacterium
GTTCATCCTTATCTATTAGCAGCTCTTCGCGACGTGTACCAGAGGCGGGTACATCCATAGCCGGGTAGATACGCTTATTAGATAATTTCCTATCCAATTGAAGTTCCATATTACCGGTTCCTTTGAACTCCTCAAAGATCACTTCGTCCATTTTAGAACCCGTTTCTATCAATGCGGTGGCAATAATGGTCAAGGAACCACCATTTTCAACATTTCTGGCAGCCCCAAAAAATCTTTTGGGTTTATGCAAAGCATTGGCATCTACCCCACCTGAAAGTATCTTGCCCGAAGAGGGTGTTACCGTATTGTGTGCCCTGGCCAAGCGGGTAATGGAATCCAATAAGATCACTACATCGTGACCACATTCAACCATTCTTTTGGCTTTGCTCAAAACAATACTAGCTACTTTAACATGTCTTTCCGCCTGCTCGTCGAAGGTGGAGGATATAACTTCTGCATTTACACTACGCGCCATATCGGTTACTTCCTCTGGTCGTTCGTCGATTAATAATATCATTAAGTAGACCTCCGGATGATTTTCGACAATAGCATTAGCTATTTGTTTCAATAATACTGTCTTACCTGTTTTGGGCTGGGCCACAATCATACCCCTTTGACCCTTTCCTATGGGTGAAAACAAATCCATGATCCTGGTAGAATAATTATCCGCCTTAGTACTGAGTTTTAATTTTTCTTCGGGAAAAAGAGGAGTTAGAAAATTGAAAGACACCCGGTCCCTGATCGCATCAGTAGTTTTTCCATTAACTGTCTCCACCCTTAAAAGAGCAAAATACTTTTCTCCTTCTTTAGGGGGGCGGATCTGTCCTTTTATGGTATCTCCGGTTTTTAGGCCAAACAGTTTGATTTGAGAAGGTGAGACATAAATATCATCCGGGCTGGCCAGATAGTTGTAATCAGAAGATCGCAGAAATCCATACCCATCTTGCATAATCTCCAACACACCCTCATTTTCAATTAGCCCGTCAAATTCCTTTACGGAAACCGTTTGAGGTCTCTTTTGACGAGGCTCAAATGTCTTTTCTTTCTTGTCTTCGTCTGCTTTCTTGTCTTCGTCTGCGGGTTTGGGGGCTTCCTTTTTCTCCTCAAATGAGGTAACACTCTCGTCAATTTCTAAATTAAAGGATTCCAATAGATCTTCTGCGTTCTCCTTTTTAGGTTGTTCCGGGTCAGACGAGTCCCCATTGCCCTTGGTAACATTCTCTCTTTTAACCCTACTACCGGATAATTCATCGGAGCCATTCTCTTGAGCAGCGATATCTTTGTTGGTTTTTTTAGGCAAATCTGCTTCAGGTGTAGTTGCCTGTTGATCCAGGATCTTATAAATAAGGTCTTTTTTGGGAAGTTTTTTAAAGTCTTTTACTCCTAACTTCTCAGCGATTTCCTTCAATTCAGAAAGAAGGCTGACATTTAATTCTTCAATATTGTACATAATAAATAATTGAGAGGGTTCCCCCTAAACTCAATAATCTTGTTAATAAAAATGATGATTATAAAAATCTTAATTCAAATAGAAAAGCTTTTTAAGCTGAAAGGATTTGGTATCGAAAACGACTAGTAAGTTGTTTCGTTGATAATTTGATACTGCAATAATATGCTACCTTGATATAATAGTCAAGTAAACACATTATAAATTAAGTTAAAATTTTTACTTATAGCCAGAATAAAATAAACTATTCGCGTATTAGCCTCAATTTAGCTTATTTTGCAAATCCAAAAGCGGTATAAAATGTTGCAAATAACGCGTATAAAGCAGGATAAACTAAATGTCATAAACGGCCTAAAAAAGAAAAGGTTCCCCGAAGCTGAAAAAGAAATTGAAAGGGTATTGGCACTTGACCAGCAGAGAAGAGAAACACAAACCAGCCTGGATAATTTATTGGCCGAGTCTAACCAGATGGCCAGAAAAATTGGTCAATTGATCAAGGAAGGAAAGTCCAGCGAGGCAGAAGAGGCCAAAACCAAAACTTCTGACTTGAAACGGCAAAGTAAAGATCTGCGGGAAAAACTTTCGCAATTGGAAAACCAATTAAATGAACTCCTGCTCAATATCCCAAATATTCCACACCCCGATGTTCCCCAAGGAACTGATGCCGTGGATAATGAAATTATTTATCAGAATGAGGTCAAGGTAGATCTGACTGAAGGGGCTTTGCCTCATTGGGAATTGGTTAAAAAATATGATATCATAGACTTTGAATTGGGAAATAAAATTACCGGTGCCGGGTTCCCTGTTTATAAAAATAAAGGAGCTCGAATACAAAGGGCGTTGGTCAATTTTTTTCTGGATCAAGCCTTGGAAGCGGGGTACCAAGAGATACAACCACCGGTTCTGATCAATCAAGAATCAGGTTTAGGTACAGGGCAACTTCCGGATAAGGAGGGTCAAATGTACCAATTGAAAGAGGAAAACTATTATTTGATCCCCACTGCCGAAGTTCCTGTCACCAACATATACCGTGACTCAATTATTGATAAAAAAAACTTGCCTATCAAAAATGTGGCCTATTCCTTATGTTTCAGAAGAGAAGCCGGCTCTTGGGGTTCTCATGTAAGGGGTTTGAATAGATTACATCAATTTGATAAAGTGGAAATAGTGCAAATTCACACTCCCGAAAATTCTTACCTGGGTTTTCATGAAATGTGTGAATATGTGAAAGGGTTGTTACAGCAACTTGAATTACCCTTCCGGGAGGTCCGGCTTTGTGGTGGCGACCTTGGATTTACCAGTACCATCACCCATGATATGGAAGTGTATGCCGCAGCACAAGATAAATGGTTGGAAGTAAGTTCAGTTAGCAATTTTGAAACCTACCAGGCCCACCGACTTAAATTGAGATATCGGACCGAGGATAAGAAAACCAGGTTGTTACATACTTTAAATGGGAGCGCCCTGGCCCTTCCCCGGGTTTTGGCAGCATTGTTGGAAAACAATCAATCCGAAAAAGGCGTTAAAATCCCTAAAGTCTTAATTCCTTATGCCGGTTTTGAATGGATTGAATAACAGGGTCATAATCAGAGATGGCCAAAGATCCGACCTGGGAAGAGTAATGGAATTGGTGTTGGAATTGGCGGAATATGAAAAGGCCCCTCATGAAGTGACCAATACGCTTGAAATGATGGAGCGAGATGGGTTTGGGCCCCAACCGGTTTATGGTTT
>JAPUIM010000276.1 GCA_027297025.1 Bacteroidota bacterium
CTCAGAAACAGCTTCATCGATCAATTTTGATGAGAAATTCATTAAAATGTGGAATACGATTTATCGGCTAAATTAACCAGGAGGAACAGAGAATTGAAATTAAAAAATTGAAGCGCCAATTCCGGCATCGGTGATTCCTTCTTTCATAGGTTTGAGTACTTGGTAGCTTCCCTTTTTAACACTGCATTTACCCTTATAATGAATAATGAATGTGCATTGTTCGGCTTGTTCGGGGGAGTGATCACATATTTTAATCAGTGTGTTAATCACGTGATCGAAAGTGTTGAAATCATCATTGAAAACTACTAAATCCTTTTTTTTAGTTGAGTCTATTTCTTCCGCAACTTCAACTAATTGTTCTTCCTGATAATCGTAATCCATGGTTTTTGAGTTTGTTTAGTAAAAGTAAAAAAAAAAGGTGAATTTGGGCTCTTTATTCAAAATCTTTATGAGTCCTTTTTTGGTATTTAGTATAGTTCTTGGATATTTTTCAGTACTTATTCTAATCTCCTTTCTAACCTCGAAAAATTCCGATTCTCAAACTTTCTTTACTGCCAACCGCCAATCACCCTGGTACTTGGTGGCATTTGGAATGGTTGGGGCTTCCCTTTCGGGGGTGACATTCATCTCCATACCCGGGGAGGTAGGCAGTAGCCAATTTTCCTATTTCCAAATTGTGCTTGGTTATCTTTTGGGTTACCTGGTAATTGGTGCGGTATTGATCCCATTATATTATCGTCTCAACCTGGTTTCTATTTATGGCTATTTAGAGCAGCGATTCGGATTCTGGTCGTACAAAACTGGCGCTTTTTTCTTTTTAATTTCCCGGGTAATTGGAGCCTCGTTTCGATTATTTTTAGTGGCTGGTGTTTTGCAACTGGCTTTCTTTGACGCCTTTGAGATACCCTTTTGGTTTACCGTGATGGTGGCAATTGGGTTGATTTGGGTATATACTTTTCGAGGAGGCATAAAAACCATCGTATGGACGGATACTTTACAGACCTTTTTTATGCTGCTTTCAGTGGTGGTCAGTATCCATTTGATAGGGGAGGAGTTGGGAATGAGTCTGGGTCAATTAATAGATACTGTCGAAGAGAGCCAGTATTCCAGGATATTCTTTTGGGACGAAACCGGCAACCACTTTATGAAGCAGTTCTTTTCCGGGGTCTTTATAGCTATCGTCATGACCGGATTGGACCAGGACATGATGCAAAAGAACCTTACTTGCCGCAACTTGAAAGAAGCGCAAAAGAATATGTTTTGGTTCACTATTATTTTGGTGTTGGTCAATGTTTTGTTCCTGTTTCTGGGTGCACTGCTTTTTATCTATGCTCAACAGAAGGGGGTAGCTATCCCTGCCAGCACTGATGATTTATATCCGGTATTGGCTCTGCAACATTTTAATATTGTAGCGGCGATCGTATTCTTATTGGGAATCACCGCAGCTGCTTATTCCAGTGCGGATTCAGCTTTGACTGCATTGACCACCTCATTTTGTGTTGACTTCTTAGGATTTAGTCATGGTTCCCAACCCGATGATCGCAAAACCAGGATTTTAGTCCATTTCGGTTTTTCAGTCTTATTATTTCTGGTGATATTGATTTTCAGGGCGCTCAACGATGCCAGTGTGATTAGCTCACTATTTAGAGCTGCAGGTTACACCTATGGTCCACTGTTGGGTTTGTTTACTTTTGGCATGTTCAACCGTCTATCGATAAAGGATAAGTGGGTCCCACTGGTTTGTTTGGTTTGCCCTCTGATATCCTATATACTTAATATTAATTCCAAAGATTGGTGGGGTTATGAATTTGGGTTTGAGATCCTGATACTTAACGGTTTGTTGACCTTTATAGGTCTTTGGTTGATACGTGATAAAGCAGCTGTGACAAATACTTAGTTCTTTTCGTATTCGAAACTTTGCAGCCTATTGTCCCCTAAGATAGTGACCACATATTTTCCAGCTTTCACTTTTGAAAAGTCGATGGTCAATTTTTTGCAGTTCATTTTAGTGTAGCCCACATAATCGCCATTGACAGACCGGATTTCCACCCTTATATTCTTTCGATCTTTTAGATTTTTCAGTCGGATATTGTCTTTATTCTTTACCGGAAAAACGCATACTACTTCATCTTTGGATTTCATTTCACTTGTGGCATAAGATGAATTAGGGACGGCAAATAAGAGGATGAATGTTATGGAAATGGCTATTAAAGTATTCATTGTATGATTATAAAATATATGTAAATAATTATAGTATGCAATCACTCATATATACTGGAAAAAACATAAAGGTAACCGGGATATGGTAAGGGTGATCAGAGCTCCAATTCTTTCATGGGGTCCCAAAAATGAACTTGAAACTGCTGCACTTTATTATTTCTAACAGAGATTCCCTCGGCTTCCAGTAGTTCCTGCATTAAGCTGGGTGTTGCAAAATGATGTTTCCCGGTTAATAAGCCTTGATGATTAACCACCCGATGAGCCGGGACATCGGGGTAAGCCCCTGCTTGGTTCATGGCCCAGCCAACCATCCGGGCGCTGCTTTTAACTCCCAGGTATGCTGCAATGGCCCCATAGCTGGTTACCCTTCCTTTGGGTATAAGTCTGGCTACATCATAAACATTTTGAAAAAAATTCTGCTGATCCATGGATATAGGAATAAATCTTTGAATATATAACCTACATCCTTTTTACGCTATTTTGCTAATAATTTTTTATCACTACTTTTGCATCTCACGGCTATTTGACGATCCAGAGGGTTGGCGGAGTGGTCGAACGCGGCGGTCTTGAAAACCGTTGTCCTTCACGGGACCGGGGGTTCGAATCCCTCACCCTCTGCAAAAACAAAAGCCTGGCATAAAGTGCCGGGCTTTTTTATTAGATCTGGTTGAAGCTTGCTTCACCCAGAGGAGAAATAAAAAAGACCCACTGAGCGGAGCGAAGGAAGGCTTTTGTTTTTGATAATCCACCACCCGGGATCACCGAAGGTAATCCCTCACCCTCTGCTTTTTGAGCACTCAATGGTGCCAAAACCCCTAAGATTCATAATCTGTTGCCTGCAATGCTCCTCCGAGAATTTATGCCTGAATAAACCCACCCTTTAATCATTCCTCCAATTTTCCTATCTTTCTGCATCAATCAGCAACTATGCCCGAACAATCCCGCCAGCTAGCAGCAATCATGTTCACCGATTTATCTGCCGGAGTAACGATTTCAATCGGTACGCCCGCCTGCCAAAGTGTAGCGTCGGACAGGGAGGTACCTATGTCCTTTTGTGGCAGTATATTAAAACCC
>JAPUIM010000277.1 GCA_027297025.1 Bacteroidota bacterium
CATTTTCACTTCATCCATGGTTCCGGTGCTAATCCTGCACCAATCGAGAAACGGAGGGAAAGGCCTGCCGATCTTAACACCTTCATTGCTCATATCTGCTATAAATCCACGGATTGGCCTGCCGGTTTTAAAGAAAATAAAATTTGTATGGGATTTCACATATTCCAATCCCAAGCTATCCAGTGTTTTGTAAATCTCTTGTTTGGCTTCCCTGTTTTTCTGCAAGCTATAATCATAAAATTCCTTGTCTTGTAAGGCAGTTTGAGCCGCTTTTATTGCCAGTATATTTGTATATGCAGCGAGGTTCCTGTTTAATCTGGCAGCTATGTCAGGTCTGGCTATTAAATAACCGATTCGGATTCCGGCCAGGCCATATACTTTAGAAAAAGTTTTTGAGACGATTACATTCTGGCCTTTTTTCACCAATTGTACCATGGATTCAAAACCAGGATCCTCCACGAAGTCAATATATGCTTCATCACAGAATACCACTGCTTTTTTTGAAACAGATTCACAGAAGTCTTTAAGTTTTGCAGTTGGTAATATGGTAGCAGTGGGATTATTTGGATTGCAAATAAAGACCAGCCGGGTATTACTGTTTACCCTGCGTTCCATTTCATCCAGATCGTGGGTGAAGGTGTCATCAAGAGGCACCCTGTTGATATACGCTCCAAATTGTTGCGCGTAAGTTAGCAAAGCCAAAAATGTTGGCTCAGCGGCAATGATCTCACCACCATTAACACCATAAGTGAGACCTGTAATCCTCAACCCCTCCGTAGAACCTGCGGCAACCACCAGGTGGTCTTTAGTAACACCCTCTTTCCTGGCGATCATATCGAACAATTCGTCACTGTATGAATAGGGATACCTGCAAGCCAGGTCAAAATTATCTATCATGGCCTGCCTCACCTTTTTCGACGGCCCATAAGGATTTTCGTTAGAACTCAGGCGAATAGGCGCTTTTAATACACGGGTAGGTGGGAACTTGGTGTTTTCAGAAGTATTGGCGAGGACATCAATTCCTCCTAATAATGCCAGTGATCCGGTCAGACCCATGGTTTTGAGCCATTGCCTTCTGTCTAGTTGATTCATGGTATTGGACTTTATTACTAAAACATCAGATCAAGTTATGAAAGATTGCATTAATAATGAATTTAAAGTTGAAAGAAAGTGGACTCAATCTTAAAACTCAAACTCAAACTCACATTTACCCGCTGTGCTCCTTCGTCGTAGCCGACTTCGGCGAAGACGCAAGTGAGAACGAAGGAGGGCTCACACTCAAAGTGTTTCACCTTCCTCAGCAAGATCAATTAAAAAGGCATATTGTAGGGCCGTAATTTTATATCTTTCAAATCTGCCTGATGCGCCCCCGTGACCCACTTCCATATTGGTATAGAGTAATAAAAGGTTATTGTCTGTTTTCATATCCCTTAGTTTGGCAACCCATTTTGCCGGTTCCCAATATTGGACTTGTGAATCGAAA
Source organism: Bacteroidota bacterium (assembly GCA_027297025.1). Lineage (GTDB taxonomy): Bacteria > Bacteroidota > Bacteroidia > Cytophagales > Cyclobacteriaceae > JAPUIM01. The sequence goes on from JAPUIM010000277.1 coordinate 1,484, forward strand.
AATCCTGTAGTTACCAACATATTAGGGTAATCCTGAGCCGACACCTGGTCGTAAGGGGAATATGATAACATATATTGGTATGATTCGAGGTCCTTGGGATTCCCCCACTCATCAAATTCCCCTGTTGTAAGCGGTATGGATTCATCCAGCATAGTAGTTACAACATCTACGAATGGAACCGCAGCAATGATGCCTTTAAATAGTTCTGGTGCTAAATTAGCTACTGCCCCCATTAGTAAACCTCCGGCACTGCCCCCATAAGCAAACAACATATCAGGATTAGTATAGTTCTCAGCAACCAGGTATCTTCCGCAATCAATGAAGTCATAAAAGGTATTTTTCTTGGTGAAAATCTTTCCATCTTCATACCATTTGCGCCCCATTTCCTGCCCTCCCCTTACGTGGGCGATAGCATAAATAAATCCCCTGTCTAACAATGACAACCGTGTGGAGCTAAAAAATGGATCAATAGAATTACCATAAGACCCATATCCATAAAGTAAAGTAGGATTATTGCCATCCATTTGCATACCCTTTTTATGGACAATTGTAATCGGTACCTGGACACCATCCCGTGCTTCAGCATAAAATCTTTTGGTTTCATAGTCCTCCGGGTTATGCCCTCCAACCACTTCCTGCCTTTTTTTAAGTTCCTTTTCTTTGCTATCCATGTTGTAATCATAAGTTGAGTTAGGGGTAGTCAGTGAAGAATATCCATACCTTAAAATATTAGTGTCAAATTCCGGATTGGTTGAGATATAACTAACGTAAGCCTCCTCCCCAAAGTCCAGGTAATGTTCTTCTTTACTGGCTTGGTTAATAATTCTTAAGTTAGTAAGTCCTGCCTCCCTTTCCCTTACTACCATATAATTGTTAAACATTTCAATACTCTGAAGCAATACATCTTCCCTGTGGGCAATAACTTCTGTCCAGTTCTCTTTCTCAGTCTGGGTATCCGGAGTTTCCATCAAGCGAAAGTTATCGGCGTCCCAGTTCGTTACTATATAGAATTTATCTTTGAAGTGATCAATTGAATATTCATGTTTTGTTTCACGTGGTGAAAAACTCTTGAATTTTCCTTTGGGATCATCCGCATCCAGTATCCAGTAATCATTAACCAGGGTACTGCCATTCCTTATTACAATAAACTTATCCGATTTGGTTTTGTAGACCCCGACAGAGAAAGTGTTGTCCATCTCATGGTAAACCATTTCATCGTTTCCATGATCAGAGGCTAGTTCATGTCGGAATATTTTTTCCGATAACAGTGTAATTTCATTTTTTGATGTATAAAATATGGTTTTATTATCGTTAGCCCAGGCAGCGCTACCGGTAGTTTTAGGGATGCTTTCTTCTGATAATTCACCGGTTTCAAGGTTTTTAAAGTGTAGTGTATAAATCCTTCTGCTTATTGTATCAACTCCATAAGCCAGCCACTTGTTATCCTTGCTAATTGACCTCCTGCCAACATTAAAAAAAGCATATCCTACAGCCATTTCGTTAACGTTGAGCATAACCTGTTCTTCGCTCTCAAGGCTGCCTTTTTTACGACAGTATATCGGGTATTCTCCACCTTCTTCATACCTGGTGTAATACCAGAATCCATTGGTAAAATAAGGCACTGATTCATCAGTTTTTTTTATCCTGCCAACAATTTCATCGTATAGGCCCTTTTGAAGGTCTTTTGTGTGTATCATTACAGAATTGAGATACACATTTTCACTTTCCAGGTAATTTTTTACTTTTTTAGTTTGTTCATCTGATGTTTCGGCATTTTTTTGCTCATCAGTTAACCTCATCCAATAATAGTTGTCGATTCTGGTGTCACCTAAATTGGTAAGCTGCTTTTCAATTTTTTCAGCAACCGGAGGAGTCAAAACATCTGTACCTTCTTCAGATCCAGGTGTAGTGCAATTTGATATACCCAAAGCAGTAATAAGGGTAAGTGAATAATTTAATATTGATTTTTTCATAGCCATTTATTTTTAACAGAAGTTGAAGATAATAAATTTGATTTTTTAATTGGTATATCAATGTAATAAATTTTCTCAGGCAATTAAGTGTCTGTATATTTTATCTGTGATTTCAAAACAGGACTCCACAGGACATGATCTCAATACTAGAAATATTCCCGTAATGGGAATAATATTAATTTTAAAATTACCTATATTGTGCGTATTGGACATTATTAGACTTGGTATGATATTGTAAGCATAGTATTTAAACTAATTTTCAATCTTAAACAATTCGCTTATGAAATTTAAAGAATTATTAGGGATGTTTAAAGAAAGCGCATCCGTAAGTAAGAGCCCAAACCATCTAAAAAGCCATATGAAGAACCTTCTGGAAATTGCTTTGGTTGATGAACATTTTGATGAGACAGAAATGGATCTTTTGAAAAAATTAGCCCAGAAATATAATATCTCTGAAGATGAATTGGGGAAAATTCAAGACAACCCTTCTACCATTGAATTCCAGATACCTGAAGATGATAATGAAAAATTCGAACAATTTTACGAGTTAGTCAATATGATGACTATTGATGGTAAAATTTTAGATGAGGAAATGAATTTGTGCGTGCTAATAGGCAAAAAATTTGAGTATAATAATGTTCGCGATGTTATTGATACTCTGATTCAAGATATCAAAACCGGTTTACCAATGGAAAACACTAGGAACAGTGTTGACTGGCTGCTTCATTAAACCGCTATGGACTTTGGTTTAGAATTGCATAAAAGATCTGAAATTATTAAGGCCAAAGCCATCCAAAAGTGCCGGCAGTTACCAGTGCATAAATAGAGTCCATCAAACATAGATTTTAGAGTTGAAGACCATGACTTATGGTACCAGATTGAGTTTTGCGACAGCCCAATGCATAACCAACAAAAGCTGTAGTGCCGGCAAAACGAAATACCGTTAAATATTGAGCTCCAGCCTCAATGGCCCAGCTCGAAGTGTACGCAGCAAAGATACCAACTACCAGGCTGTATATAAACCATTGTACAAGACTCTTTGCCATCCATGGCTGACCATTGGGTATTACAGTGATAAATGCAAGAGGTCCTTTCTCAACTTTTGCTTTATATTCATCTGATTTCATGTATTGAGAACTTACTGCTCTCGGTATCACATAATCCCCAGGGGGGATGTTGAATTTTCATAACTTATCCATCACCTCATCCTCCTGAGGTAACCCAACAA
>JAPUIM010000278.1 GCA_027297025.1 Bacteroidota bacterium
CCTCGCTGCCGGTTCCGAATGTGGTTGGGATGGCAATGAGGGGTTTCCCCGGTGAATTAATCGGCTCCTTTTGGAGAATGATAGACAATGGATCGGTTGATTGAAAGGCCAAGATGTTGATCAGTTTGGCCATATCCAACGGACTACCACCGCCTACTGCCAAAACCAAGTCAAATGGGTGATTTTGAGCAAAATCCAATCCTTTCTCAACATCTTGCAGTTTGGGATTTACCTCGAAATCACAAAACTTAACATGTCCACTATCCTTAATTTGAGGCAATATAGCTGATTCTGCGCCACTGTCAATAAAAGACTTTTTCCCGGTTACAAGCAAAATATTTTCAGGTGAATATTGGGAAATTAGGGTGTGTAGCTGATTAATACTTCCCGGTCCTATGAAATGGGGCGTACTCAATTTTTTAGAAAATTCATGAACCGCTCTTTATTTTCCACAGGTGTAGTAGTAGGCCTTCCCAGGTTTTCCCGAGCACCTCTTTTTACTTTTATCTCTAACAGTGCCGGACCTCTCACTTTTTTTAGAGTTTGCATTTCAGCATTCAATTGCTTAGCGGTTTCAACCATTTGGACAAACTGGTATCCATTGGCTTTGGCAATACCGCAAAAATCTACTTTTAATCCTGCGGTTGGTTGACCACCCACGGAATCATGAACACCATTATTCAAAATTATGTGCTTGAAATTTCCAATTCCTTGAGTTCCAATTACCGCTAGTGAACCCATATGCATGATCACAGAACCGTCTCCGTCCAGACAAAATATCTGGCGATCATTTTTTTGCAGTGCAATACCCAAGGCTATCTGTGAAGTATGTCCCATCCCTCCTATGGTGAGAAAGTCATTATCATGTCCCTGATTTAGAAAATCCCGGTATTCAAACAATTCCCGAGATGTCATACCAGTTGTTGAAATTACGGCATCCCGAGGGTCTAAATGATCTACTACAATTTTAACTGCCATTTCCCTGGTCAAGGGAAAATCCAACTTATCATCTTTCTGCAGCTGGTATTTTTCAAAAATGCCTTTCCTAATTAATAAAGCATAAGGCCCCCTGTTAAGTACAGCCCTATGTGCAGCTTCTTTTATGGAGAGTAAGGCTTGTTGCGAATCATGGTCTAATATATTGTAGGGAATTTCCATCGCTTGTAATAAGGCTTGGTTAACCCTTCCCTGTTTTTTATGTTGGGGTTCATCCTTAACTCCAGGCTCCCCTCTCCATCCGATCATCAGAACCATGGGAATTTGATAAACTTCTGGATCTACTATAGATAGAAGTGGATTGATGGTATTGCCAAAACCTGAATTCTGTAAATAGACCATGGGGATTTTGCCTGTAGCTAAATGATAACCGATGGCCAATCCCACTGCGGCCCCCTCGTTGGCTGCAATAATATGGTTGTTTGATGGCGCATGATCAGTTATATAAGCACAAATATTTTTTAACAAGGAATCGGGAACACCCGTGAAAAATGAAATATTGTTTTCCAGCAGGGATTGATAGAATTTTTCACAACTGATCATTTATTGTCCTCCTGGTATTAGGGTGAGGATTTCCTTTATGGGCATACTGTCTTGGCCACTCTCATAAGACCTGCCATGCTCCAATATAGATGTTGCAGTAGCTACCATTGCAGGATAGGCGCTTCTTAGCAGCTGATTGGCGTATATCACTATATTGACCCCTGCATCTGCCAATTCCTGTTCATAAATTTCATTATAACTTGAAGGTACCGCCACCAACGGGCCTTTATCTGGAAATTTTTGATATTCTTTACAAAACTGTAATATTTCATCAGGGGATTTTTCCTTACTATGTATCATGATGCCATCTGCACCAGCTTTCAGATATGCTTTGGCACGGTCAACCGCATCTTGCATTCCTTTTTTCAATATGAGGCTTTCCACCCTGGCAATAATCATAAAATCATTAGTGACCTGGGCAGATTTTCCAGCGGAAATCTTGCGACAAAAGTTCTCTATTGAATCCTGAGTCTGTGGAACATCCGTACCAAATAAAGAATTCTTTTTGAGTCCCACCTTATCCTCAATAATTATAGCAGACACACCGAGACGTTCCAGACTTTTTACAGTAAAAACAAAATGTTCGGTCTTACCGCCCGTATCTCCATCGTAAATGATGGGTTTGGTTGTTACCTCCATGATGTCGTTGATATTAGTCAGTCTGGAGGTGAGATCCACCGCCTCTATATCGGGTTTTCCTTTAGCAGTAGAATCTGTTAAGCTGCTGGCCCACATACCATCAAACTCTCTTACTTGGTTTTCCACCTTGATTTTGGTATGCTCCACTATCAAACCTGTTAATCCGCTATGGGCTTCAATGACCCTAACGATATCTTTGGCTTCTAGTAGTCTCCCCAGTCGTTTCATTCTAATCTCCGGAGTGGTACCGATCTCTTTAAGGTTTTGATTGATTTGGGTAGAGGAGATCCCTTTGGTATAGGGAATTTCCACCAATTCGCCTCCCCACTCCTGAAGAGTGGCAATCACCCGGTCGCGGGTCTTCTTTTGGATGCCGGTTTTCCAGTCATCACCATGAACCACATAATCAGGTTTCACCAGCTTCAAGTTATCGGTATAATCCAGGGTATCTTGGGGGATCACCTGAGTTACACCTTTTATATTTTCCATGATGACTTTGCGCTGTTCAAAAGTCAAATAGGGCAATCTTTTATAACCAGCAATGGCTTTGTCTGTGAGCAAACCAATGATCACATCCCCTAATTTCCGGGCTTCATTGATTATATTTAAATGCCCCGGATGGATCAGATCCGCGCTCATGCCCACGTACACTTTTTTCATTTGTCACATTTTTTGCAAACTTAATCAATTGCAGATGGTTGTGAAACGGTAGATAATTAAATTTTTTGCTAAATTAATGTCGTTTATCTATCTATAAGTCAACTTTTTACAAACTTCAGTAATATTTTCCGCTATAAATCAATAATCTTAATATTAAGTGCCACCTATTTAATAGGCAGCAGTTGCGACTATGACCGGGACCTTCAGTTAAGTTGTCCTATAGGACAGGACAAAACGGCCTATTTGGTCACTTATAATCCATATGAGGATGTAGTTTGGGAAAAATGGTCAATGGTTCTTTCCCAACATCATGATCATCTCGATACCATTGCTAGTAGATACCATTCTTATGATCAAGCAGGTTACGAAGTAGTGGTAACCATGGGCTATAGTGGAGTGGCTTCCTTGGCCTACTCCTGGAATCAGCGAATAACATTTCCCGCCCTAGCCAGTACAAATGCCTCACTAACAATTGCGCCAGAGGTAAATAGTTATATCAACTTGAAGTTATTCATTCCAGGTATGGAAGAAATAGGTTATGAACATCTGACCTCTCCTTTTCTAAATACCTACATCTCCAAAAAGGAACAGAAGTTTCCCTCCCAAAATCCTTGGCAGTATGAGTCTACACAAGAAGCCATTAATTTGATCAAAGATTTAGGAGGACTAGCCGTAGTAGCTCATCCAAATAAACCTATCAAATATTACTATGACCTGGAGGACTTTTCTCATTTGGAAATCTATAGTGCCAACCCAGCTTTTAAGTTAGATTCCGGAGGGATATTTGAAGATAAAAATGTCCACTTCCAAAAGGTATGGGATTTTATACTTGCTAATAAGTCCTCCAAAATATGGGGGATCGCAGTCAACGATCATATTGGGCCGTACCGGAACAAGTTGAAACCGCAGTACCCTGAAATTGTGGATAGCGGGAAAACACTGGTACTCTTAAAGGAGAAAACACTGATAGCTTACTATAAATCCTTTGAAGCGGGTTCATTTTTTGCGGTTCGGGACTGGGGAAGGCAAAAAAATCAATATCCGAAAATACAAAGCATAGAGGTAAGCGACATATCCATCCGGATTGAAACAAATGCATCAAATATTGTGTGGAAGTTCTGTGATCAAACCCTGCAACGAGGTGAGCAACTATTGTTGCAGGAATTGCCACAAGGGCTGAATTATATTAGGGCAGAAGTGAACAATGATTTTGG
>JAPUIM010000279.1 GCA_027297025.1 Bacteroidota bacterium
TGAAACATGAGCGCTATGTCAATATCTTTGGTTCTCAGCAATCTTACATTCTTGATCCGAGACCTCAATTTCATCTTATTTAAGCGCATCAATCTTTTGATCCCTCGTTTGCGGATTTCCGCTTCTATTTGATCAATGTAGTTGTAGGGGATGTGATCATCGTGGGCTTGGATAATTTCTTTACATAGCTTTCTTTGGTTACCAGTTGCCATAATTTTCTTATTTTGGACAAAGTGTATTTGGGAGTACACAAATATTATGGATTTTTTCAATAAATAAAAGATATAATCAATATTATAATATTATTGTGGAAATAATCAATAATAAATTTAGCATACGCCTTAAAAACAAAAGAAAAGAAAATGGCCTCAGCCAAGAAAAACTTGCCCAGTTATTGGGGGTTTCCACTGGAACCGTGGGGGGTTATGAAATTGGGAAATCATTCCCTTCTATCGAGGTACTGGTCAAAATCTCCACAATTCTGAAAACCTCCATCGATTACTTAATCCAAGGTCATTCGCATGAATACCCTGAAAACTCCAGTGAGGTAGACAAACTGAAGGAAATGGAAATGTCTTATCAGCGGAAAGAGTTTGAGGGTTTAAAAAGTGAGTTATCCTTAGCCAAGAGCTATATCTCACAGTTGGAAAAGGAAAATGCCAGGTTGGAAAAGGAGCTTAAAACCAAAAAATAGCCTGACTTTGTCATTTGGTTTTAGGGCCCTTGGAATAATATTTAATGGGTGCCTCCCTGGCTTCAATGTGATTTGTATCAAAGCCTTCTATAAACACCTCGCTTCTCACCCGTAAACCATACTTCAGTAAGCCCTCAAAAGTATTGTCTTGAATATAGACGGTGTCGGGATTATCAAATACATGGACCGCTTCTCTAATAACCATATTTCCCATGATCCGGTTGTTGCGCACCACTGCACCGGGAGAATCGCCCAAACCAATAGCCGCTGCCACATGGCCAAAAAGTTGGGCATTGTAGTTGAGCTTGTTTCCCTGAATGACCACATTCTTTCCTGCTACATCAATGGCATAACCCCTAACGTTGTCAAAGGTGTTGTTTTGGATGGTGATATTCCTGTTGGAACCGCCTCTTATGTGTACTCCTCCTGCAGAACGATAACCATTGCCTCCTATGAAATGGCTATTCTCCACTACACAGTTTTCAGTAGTTCCGGAGATATAGACATCATGATCGTAACCGGAAGTGCCAATGTTTTCGGTTTTCACAGAGACATTCACCTGCCGTGAAGGAGCAAAACCATTAAAAGCAGAACAGATAAAACTTCCCTGTTCTTCGGTTTGATAAACGGTCCTCAATTTCAAATACCCTTGGTGGGGCCGATTTATTAATTCAATAGTTAGTTCGTCTCCTTCAGGTTGGATCCGGCCGTGGATACTTTGGTTCCGACCGTAGGAAGTGGTCAGTTGAAACACCAAACTATCATAGGCATCAAAACATTCCAAGTAGGCACGTAAATAACCCTCAGGGAGTTTAAATGAACGGCTGCTAATTTCCAGTATCTGTTCCTGAACTTTCTCTACCCGGTCTTTCCGGGGCTGTTGGAAAACCACAGAGCCAATGTCATGCAGGTATCCAGAAAATTTGATATTTTCATTCCAGCGTCCTTTTCCCGATTTAGTCCCGGTCATGAATCCCCATATCTCGCAATTAATGGTAATGCCTCTATTGGGGGGGAGACAATCTTTGTCCATCTTACTGCTATTGTTTATAGTAATAGCGGAATAATAGGTTTGTAAAAAATGATTTTGATCAACAAATGAAGCCACCGGACTTTCTAATTTTCCACTTAGTTTGATATTAGCTGCCGGATATCCCGTGCTTTCAATAACTACGGCATTAAAATGATGGATGCGCCAACGAGCATTAGGATCATAGTTTTTAGGAATATAACCCTGGTAGGGTTCAAACTTAAAATGACCTTGTAAATCAAGGTTTCTGAAGATAATGAGGCCTCTTGGATTCTGGTAAGGTTCCGATAATATCAGGTATTTTCCACTACCCTGAAGAGGAATATTGAGGGCGCTGGCAATATCAATAGCCCTTTGCACTTCTTCCCTATCATTGCTTATCCCATCACCGGCCACATCGAAATCTTCAAGGCTCAAAATTCTTTTGTTTTCTTGCATTTCCCATCTGCCGGGAGCTGCTACCGAGTAGGCCACCTCCAATTTTGTGGCGGTTTGATCCTTTACCAGTACGGTAATCCTTTTTTTTGTATACTCTATTAATCCCCCTTCCAACGGATCTCCTCTGGATTTAAAAAATCCATGCCCCGAATCCATCCATCGCCGGTCTTGATCGGACATTTTTACTTGTACCGTGCCCCGAATAGGGTATTTTTCCAGCCGGATCTCATATTCTCGAAGCAGGAAGTCGGTACATTGGATGGTGTTGATTAAGGTGAACTCCACCGGATGGAAGGGTACTTTTTCGATTTTGGTTGCAATGTGGAAGATCTCGTCATTATAAACATTACTGGTAGCATTCCAGTAGTAGGTATTTCCGTGGACCTCAACAGGTTCACTGATATCGGCCCCCTGTAATTGGGCTAAAGTGGTAAGGAAAATGGCCAAATAGGTCACTGGTAGATTGAATTGGCTTACATTTTTAAAATTATGTTAAAAAATGTTAAAAAGATGGTACCGGCATTCTTTAACAGCTATCCGTTTATTAAAATCAAACATATTTACCTACTTTTGCCTTCTGATTTTTTAAAAAATTTGGATGATCAATTTTATAGCAGAAGTGGCAGTAAAACCCTCAGAAGACAAGGACCTTAAAAAAGACCATCAGGATAAGATACAGGAGGTGGTTCAGGAGGTAGCCAAGGTGGTAGTGGGACAAGAATACATGATCAACCGGCTGCTCATCGGTCTGTTTACCGAAGGTCATATTTTACTAGAAGGTGTGCCCGGTCTGGCCAAGACCTTAACCGTAAATACCCTGGCCAAAGTGCTGCACCTGGATTTTCAACGGATGCAGTTTACCCCAGATTTATTGCCCGCCGATCTGATAGGCACCATGATCTTCAACCAAAAGGCCACAAAATTCGAGGTGAAAAAAGGTCCCATCTTTGCTAATATGATCCTGGCAGATGAGGTCAACCGGTCACCGGCCAAAGTACAATCGGCCTTACTGGAAGCCATGCAGGAAAAACAGGTGACCATTGGAGAGACTACTTTCCCTCTAGATCGGCCATTTTTTGTAATGGCCACCCAAAACCCGATAGAACAGGAAGGGACTTATCCCTTACCTGAAGCACAGATGGACCGATTCATGATGAAGGTAAATGTGGATTATCCCACCAAGGAAGAAGAGTTGGAAGTGATGCGACGCATGTCCAATTTAAGCTTTGAAGGCCAGGTGAAGACTATCTTGAAAAAAAAGGATATATTTTCCATACGGAATGAGATCAATGCGGTAAACATCTCAGAGTCCATTGAGAAGTATATCGTAGAACTCATCTTCGCCACCCGAAATCCACGGGATTACAATTTGGAGGACCAAGCAGAATACATCCGTTTTGGCGCCTCACCCCGGGCCAGTATCAACCTGAATCTGGGCGCTAAAGCAGTAGCCTTTTTTGAGGGAAGGGATTATGTGCTTCCCGAAGACGTGAAAGAGGTAGCCCAAGACGTATTAAACCATCGAATATTACTCAACTATGAGGCCGAGGCTGATGGCGTCCTCACCCACCACATCGTTGAAGAAATCCTGCAAAAAGTAAATGTAAACCAATGATGGTTCGAAGCCTTGGGACAGGTCAGACTTGATTTAACATAACCTCGAAATTTTAACAAACACTTTGGGTAACTATGATATAATTAGCCTGGCATGTTTCATGTAGTTCAATGAAAAAAATCCTATTTGTTTGTATCGAGAATTCCAATCGCAGTCAGATGGCACAGGCTTTTGCCAGGATCCATGGAAATGATAAGGCAGAGGCCTTCAGTGCAGGCTCCCGGCCCTCCGGTAAAATTAATCCAAAATCTGTTGAAGCCATGCGGTCCTTAGGGTATGACCTAATTCAACACTATTCAAAATCATTACAGGAGGTCCCACAAGAAAAATTTGAATACGTGGTTACCATGGGTTGTGGTGATGAATGTCCCTGGATCCCGGCTCAACATCGGGAGGATTGGGAAATACCAGATCCTCGTAATATGGAAATAGACGATTTTAATAAGGTGCGGGATCTAATTGAACAAAAAGTGATCGATCTACTAAAAAAGATTTAGCGACTATTGATTGGATGAGGAAAGTTTTTGTCTTAATTGTTCCACTCTCTTATTGATCATTTGCAGATCCTCATCAGTTAGTGATTGTAGTTTCTTGTTCAACTCTGTTTTCTCTTCTAATTCTATCTTCTCATTGGAATTGCGCACCAAGGAATTTTCAAGTTTTTCTTTTTCAATGGCATTGAGTTCCAATTTTCTTTCCAGGCCCCTCAACTCACTCACCAGCTTTTGGTGATTTTTACTTTTGACCACTGCCGCCCTTTCCGCTTCATCAATTTCTTCCTGCAGGGTCTCAACGAAGATTTTTTGGTGGAATTCCTTTACTAAATTACCGATTTGGGGATTGAGTTTGCCAAAGTTTTCTTTTCCCAATCCGGTGGTATCCATGCCCATTGACAACCTGGTAGAATCTCCCATTTCTGTTAGTTTAGAAACGAGTTCCAAGGAACTGTGTTCTGCCCCTAAGCTACTGATCTCCTTGGTTACAAAATACCCCTTTTCACTATAGGTGCGACCTACGGTTTTAAGATAATAAAATAAAGACCGCTCCACTTTGGCGCCAGGATGGGGAATGATGGAAGTATGACCTACCAAAGCCCCTCCTTCCACTTTGAAATCAACCTCCACAATTTTTTGATTTATTTGCTGAGCCCCAGCGGGTAAAAGGATAACCATTATTGACAGTGCCAAGATAAAATTTCGTACAAAAGTCATTAGCTTGTAACCAAAAATTCTAATTCAGATTATAATTGTATATATACTAAAAATAACCATCTATTACATAAACTCCTCATTCAAGTTGATTTATTAAGGGAAGTTTTAACTGGAACTATCCAAAATGAGTAAAAAAATATTGATCACCGGAGGCACGGGTTTATTGGGATCCCAATTGACCCGGAAATTGATAGAAAAAGGCCATCGCGTTTCTTTTTTAACTAGAAACCCTAACCAAGGAAATGTTCCTGGATTTAAATGGGACACGGAAAACAAATCCTTGGAAGAAGAAGCATTTGATAAGGTGGACACCTTAATTCACCTGGCTGGTGCAGGAGTGGCTGATAAAAGATGGTCGGACAAAAGAAAGGCGGTGATATTTAATAGCAGGGTGGAAGGAAGTAAACTTTTATTTGAACAATTAGCCTCCATCGACCACCAGGTCGGCACCTTTATTTCGGCTTCCGCCACCGGATATTACGGCATCGATACCGGTGATACCTGGGTGGGGGAAGAAGACGGTCCCGGGAGCGGATTTTTAGCCGACCTTTGTGTACACTGGGAGAGAGCTGCGGATCAATTTGATGGACAGGGTATTCGAACCGTAAAATTTAGAATTGGGGTAGTAATGAGCCCCGTGGGAGGGGCATTGGAGAAACTGATAGTTCCTGTAAAATTGGGAGTTGGCGCCCCTTTGGGCAGTGGTGATCAATACATGAGTTGGATCCACTTAGAGGATTTGTGTGAGCTTTTTATTCATGCCATCGAAGATCCAAAAATTGCAGGAACATACAATGCGGTAGCTCCGCAACCGTTAACCAATAGGGAATTTACCAGGCTATTAGCCAAAGAGACAAACCGACCACTATTGTTGCCTCCGGTTCCTTCATTTGTTTTAAAATTAATGCTGG
>JAPUIM010000028.1 GCA_027297025.1 Bacteroidota bacterium
CTTATAATATAGATCTTTCTCTTCCCCTTGTTTCAGCAAATAGTAGCCCTGGTTAAGAATTGAATCCAACTCGCTTATCTCCATATTTCGGGAATCATTATCAAGGTTTTCTAAATTATCATCTAAGGTTAAAGAATCTTTATTTGAGTCCATATCCTCCATGGCCAATTCAGGTAGTGGAGGTTTTTCAATTTCATATAATAGGGTATCTACTATGGTTTCGGTTAGATCGGGGGAACTTGGTATGGAATCATAATAAACCGAATCCACAAAAGCCAAAACTTGGATTTTCAATGAGGGGTTTTTTTGCATAATCCTGGTTAATCTTCTTAATTCCAGAGTTGACTCATCTTTCAGAATATCACTGTAGTTTTTGAAACGAATGCAATTCAGATCTTGACTGGTTCCCGTAGATAAGGGCTTCAGTGAAATATCTAAATTCTCCCTTTCAGAATTATTCATTGTTTCCAAATCGTATAGACCCGAATAAAAAGTGTGTTTATTATCAATGGGATATATGGAGAAATCGTACAAATGTCCCTCGGGAATGATTATGAAAAAACTGCCATCAGCGGCATTGGTTCTGGCGGTATTGAGTTGTTTGTTTGATTTGGCATCGTACACTTGGATAAAACCATTCGCTGGTCCACCCGTAGCTGCATCTGTCACCTTCCCTTCAAAAAGCATTACTTTCTTGGGCATAAAATCTTCCGGTATTTTACTTTTAATGATCAACTGTTTTCCTTTTAGGGTGACGGTGTAGTAGGCGATATCCCCCCTAATGGGCACACTGATCATCTCTTCGTCCTGGTCGGTATTCATGAAGGCCATATTTAATGGCTCCGACCATTCTCCGTTCTCAAACCGGGTATGGTAGAAATCCTTCCCACCTTTACCTTCGGGCCGGTCTGAGGAAAAAATGAGGGTTTGATGGTCGGCCAATATTTGAGGATTAAACTCATTTCCCGTATTGACCGGTGGAGGCAATTCCTGAGGCTCTTCCCACTTGTTTCCTTTTTTTTCTGATACCCATAATGTACAATTGTCCGCATTTTGGGCATCCATTTTTTCGCATCTCATGAAATAAAGAATCTTTCCATCTGCCGATAGACTCGGACTTCCTTCATTCCCAAAAGAGTTAATTGGTTTTCCCAGATTTTGGGGAGATTCCCAATTATCTCCGCTTCTCTGGCTATGCCAGATATCAAATCCTCCAATTCCCGGAGCTCTTCTGGAGGTGAAATAAAAAGAATTTCCATCGGTACTCAGGAAATAACCTTTCAGGTAATCCAGATTGGATTTTAATATCCTCTTTACCGGTTCGGGTTTGGTCCATTGATCGGGACGCATCTGTTTGGCATACATTAATTCAAATCCACCACTTACTGTATAATTTGACATGAATATCATCAATTTTTCATCACCACTTAGTGTAGGGTTTTTATGAGACTTGGTAGGAATGTTAATGGTACGCGGTAGACGTTTTTTGGGTACTTGTGACCAGGAAAAATGAAATATTAGACAAAGTGTTAACAGGAAATAAATTTTAGATTGAGTTGGCAATTGAGGGAGGTTACGGAACATCGGATAACTTTATTTGATAATCATTCTAAATATAATCAAATTAATGCAAAATAGACCTTAAACAAATAGTCTGAAAGTGTTAACTGGAGCATCTAAGGAACTAAAAAGCTGTTCATCCATAACAGGTTTTGGGGATATCAGTACAGAGTACTTTAGCCCGCAAGCAATGACCCGTCCAAAATTCATACAATATCGAGACCCGAACCTCAGGGCAGCCGGTATCAAAGCTCCTATATTAAAGGCAAAATGGAAATTATTATGTTTGGTAATGCATTTATGATCTTACAAAAGAATTTCAATTGATCCTCGTAGCAAATATTTAATCTCTTTTAGAAATACTTGGGTTTGGTAATAAACCTGAGACATTATCATCCCTTTTTAATTTTTAGTAAATTATCCTCTAAATAAAGGGTTATATGGACGAGCATGTACATAAAGAAAAACTGGCCAGGATCAACTACAAACAAGTGATACTAGTGGCCATTATCACTGCAGTTACTTCAATCACTGTAACCTTAATATCATCAGGGGTCTTTTTCAAGGATGAAACACCTACTCCCCGACCTGTAACGGTTGATTGCGACAGCTACAAAGAGGAGAATAAAGTTTTAAAATCAGAGTTAGCATCTGCTATTCCGACCGGCTCATTACAGGATATGTCCAGTCGGTTCTTTCCCAAAGGGGGAAACCCGGAAGAGATGAAGGACAGCATCAAAGTTTTATTGGAATACTCCAACCAACTATCAAAACACCAATCTCATTATACCTTCAAATTGTTTTTGGTGCAAAAGATAATGTTGAATAAACCCCGGGGAAATGTCAACACCAGGATCGACAATGATCTTTCCGAAACCTATAAAATCATTCAGGGCATACTAAAGGATGCTGGTAGTTACCCGGGGGTAGTCAACGGGGTTCGCCTGGACACCTATTTGGCTTTAAAGGAATTTCAGGAAAGTATAAACCAAACCGATTCTACTTATTTTAATCCCGACAACTATGGTATTTTTGGGTTCAAAACCCTGGAGACCATAAGGCGGATTCTGGAGTCAACAAACAGCTAATATATACGGAAAAGAAATTACCGGTAGTCCTCTCGAAC
>JAPUIM010000280.1 GCA_027297025.1 Bacteroidota bacterium
TAATTGCGGGAGGCGGGTACGATAAATCCAAGGGCTATTTTATTGAACCTACCATTCTGCTGACCCAGGATCCACTGTATGTATCGATGTGCGAAGAGATCTTCGGACCAGTGATCACCATCTATGTTTATCAGTCAGAACGATTTGAGGAGGCCTTGGAACTGGTAGATACCACTTCTCCCTATGCTTTGACTGGAGCCGTTTTTTCGCAGGACCGATACGCCACAGAACTAGCCTCCAGAAAACTGGTCAATGCAGCAGGAAACTTTTATATCAATGACAAGCCCACTGGTGCAGTGGTGGGTCAGCAACCTTTTGGAGGTGCCAGGGCTTCAGGAACCGATGATAAGGCTGGATCCATGATCAATTTACTGCGATGGGTTTCACCACGCACTATCAAGGAGACTTTTGTGCCTTCCAAGGATTTTCGTTATCCCTTTATGCTGGAAAAATAGAAGGATAATTTGACTTATCGCTTCCTTCTTTTGGGCCTGAAAGAATTATAGGGATTTCCTCCACCGAATAGATTCAGGGCATTTAAATATTCAATATTTATGCTGATGATAAAATAATTGTCATCATTGGAAGGGTTACCTCTTCGATCGCCAGCCATCTTGGCCGGCAATCCTAACTCTGGTCCTCGATCGGCCAAAGCCGCAGCATTGGGGTCTTCAAAAAAATTAGGGTCTTGGTATACAGTACTTACATCATCCAAATAATCGGTGAATATCAACCGATATCCCCCTTCCAGGCCCACTGCCCAATCGTCATTGATTTTATACCTTATACCTAGTCCCGCCGGTATGGCGAACGCTACTGATCCATACTTTACTCCTTCCGTTTGTAATTTTCTCAGATTAAAACGTTCACCATTAAGTTCCGCGGTAGGTTTATATGTTGTGATTCCCACCCCTAGAAAAGCATAGGGATTAAAGGGAGATGAGTTTCGTTTCGAAGTATATTTGCTACCCACTTCAGGAAACAGACTTACCACTCCGTGTCCGCCGAATTCAAAATTGTTTGATTTGAAGGAAAGATTTCGATTCTTGAATACTTGATCACCATTTTCGCTATCTGCGGCTGCTAATTGATACCAGGCAATTGTGCCTCTTAGACTTACCCTTTCTAAAATGGTATAACGGACACCAAGATTGATGCTGGGTTTAGTATCTAATCCCCTGGATTTTTTTAAATCACCCAGGTAACTACTAAAACCAAAACCCATGGAACCGGTTAATTGCCCTGTTTGACTGTAAAGATTCAAAGGCAAAAAAAGCAGGCAACAATATATTAAAAGTTGTTTCAAGGTGAAGTGGTGATTTCAACCGATTACAACATCTAATATAATAATTAATTGGAATGCTTTCTTGTTTGATTGATAAATTTGGCCAGTGACAGGAACAAGTGAATATAGATCATCACACTTTGCCAGGTTTAGCGAGAGATAGGATAAGCCTTCCAACCACTGATATTTTAAAAACATCAGGCTGTCAACAATAAATATTTTACCGCATTTTGTTACTTGAAATTTAGTTGGTCATTTAGGGCTCACCCTGGTTTTGGGTATTTCATAATTTTTTTTTGTACCTTAATTTCCTTATTCATAACCGATTATGTTTCGGCTGACCATCATGTGCGTATTATTAGCCATTGGCAATTTGTCTATGGCTCAAGAACCAGCTGTAAAATCAAAAAAAGAACTCAGACAGGAAAAGAAGGAGAGGAAATTGGAACAAGAGGCGGAGGAACTGGAAAACCTCAATATCCTGGTGCGCAAAAGGGCTTGGGCGTTGGAGGCCAACGCGTTATTCAACCGCCAGGGCTTCAGGACAGCATTAAATCCCAGTCTCAATTTTGTGGCTGTTCAGGGAAATTACGGAGCCATTCAGCTACAAACTATTGGCAATACCCCCCAACAGATCAATTTTGATGGGGTAGGAGGGGACCCTATAAGTGACCGGGTATTGGTAAATGACAATGGTGTAGGAGGTTTTACCTTCGAAGGCACCGTCTGGGATTACCAGGTAACGGAACCCAAAAAGGAAAATAAGGGAGTTAGTCTGAGGGCTTTTATTTCCACTCAAAGTGGGGCCATTCAGATCGACTTGGTAGTAAATAGTAGACAAAATTCGCGGCTCACTATTTCCTGGGGCTGGGGAGATAGAACGGTGATCACCGGAACTTTGTTGGAACCTTCGAAGTCATCCGTTTATAAGGCATTTAGTAGTTATTAGATAAGATCTTACTTCTGATCGTTGTACCATACAATATGTATGGTCTACAGGCTTATTTTAGTACACAATTTTAGAATAGCCTCACCAAAGCCATCAATCACCCTCCGGGACCTAACAATATCCATCTCTTTGCCCTATAAAAAGATCTCACCAAAATGGGAGTGTTGGACCGTCATCGTTTACAAACATCATCTACCCTGGGTTACCTTATTCGATACATTCAATTAAAAGAAATTATTCGAATTTAAACCTTAAATACTATCGATCATGAAGACCTTAAAAATTTTAGCCTTGTCACTCTTTGTAAGTTTGGTTGCTTTTGCTTGTGAAGAAGAGAACGTAGTTCCCAATGAAGGCATTATCGAACTTCCGGGACATGGGC
>JAPUIM010000281.1 GCA_027297025.1 Bacteroidota bacterium
ACCTTCCTAACCCCTATCTCTTTCGTCCTTTGTTCCACCGTAAATGAAGCAAGCCCATACAGTCCAAGACAGGCAATAAAAATTGTGAGAATCGCAAAGTAGGCAAGAAGTTTACCAAGTGTTTGCTCTGTCGTATAAAGATTGTTAAACTTATCATCCAGGAAAGCAAATTGAAAAGGGTAATTAGGCATCACCTCATTCCAAGCTTGTTCAACTTGTTTCAGAGATCCACCGATATCGGACCCAATATCAATATAAGTATGAAATAAACTCTGTACATTCCCATACATCATCACTGTTGGAGAAATATTTTCGTAAACAGATTGCATGTGGAAATCTTTTACTACACCAATAATATTTAATGGTCTGGAATTGGGATTATTGAAAGCAAATTCTACTTGTTCTCCAATTGCCTCCTCCGGGGATTCCCAGCCAAATGCTCTTACTGCTGTTTCATTTAAAATCACCGCACCCAATGTATCAGCAGCGTTTTCATGCGACAGGTCTCTCCCTGCAACCAATTCAATTCCCAACGTTTCCAAAAAATCGAAATCAATTCCGAAAAAATAAGAAAGCCAATTTTCTTCGGGGGCGGCATGAACTGTTCTAAATGCCGCCTGATTCACCAGATCTGCCGGTGAACTAAAAGATGCTGAAACATTTTTAACGGCAGGAATTTGCTGAACTTGATTTTTGAAAGAGCGATATCTTGCTCTAAGTACCGGATCTGTTAATTGGACTACTAATATTTGCTTCTGGTTCAATCCCACATCAAAGTCTCTGATAAACATCATTTGACGATATAAGACTCCTGTGCTGATTACAAGTAATATGGAAATAGAAAACTGAAAAACAATTAGAGCTTTTCTCATTAATCCACCTTTCCCTCTGGTCGAGCCCAGCGTGCCTTTAAGGACTTCTGTGGGTTTGAAGGAGGAAATAAAAATTGCAGGATATAATCCGGATAATAATCCTATCAACATTGTAAATCCAACCAGATATAGAATGGATACGGGATCAAAGAGAACGGAATAATCAATAGTTTTATTCACCAGCAGTGAGAAGTAAGGCAAAATAATGACTACCAGTAACATTGAAATTAAAAGGGCAATAAATGATATCAGTACAGCTTCACCAAGAAACTGAACCATCAATTGTTTTTTGTTGGCGCCAACTGTTTTTCTCAATCCTACTTCCATCGCTCTTCTTAGAGATCTTGCTGTGGACAGGTTTATGAAATTTATGCCTGCAATAACCAGTATAAAGAATGCAATAGCCATAAATATATAAATCGTACTGATGCGTGTATTTGGTTGAATCTCATTCTCCAAATGTGAATGAAGGTGGATGTCAGTTATAGGTTGCAGGTAGGTGTCTATTTTAAATCCAGCTTGGGACAGTTCCTCTCGGCTTCCTAGATATTGCTCTATAATTCCCGGCAGTTTATCTTCAAATATTGCTGGATTGGCAGCTTCCTGAAGTTGTACGTAAGTATAGGCTGTAGGAAAATTATCTACTTGCAAAAGATTTACTCCGTAGATTGAATCTCGAAGGGTGACAAATGATGCGAGGAAATCAAAATTAAAATGAGTGTTGCGGGGAAGTTTTTCAAAAATACCGGTGACAGTAAAATCATATGCGTTGTCGAGACGGAAAGTTTTTCCAATTGGATCTACCTCTCCAAAATATTTTGAAGACATTTCTTCCGTAAGGATCACCTGATAGGGCTCAGATAATGCCCGGGCAGGATCCCCTTCGATCAATCTTAAGTCGAACATATCAAATACTGTGGAATCAATGAAAGCCCATCCGGCTTCATAAAAAATTTTTTCTTCATAGACCACTTTCCACCATTGTTGGGGTGGCTTAAGCCGAGTGACATTGACCACTTCAGGATAATCTGTCAAAAAATATCTTGCCCATCCTGGAGGAGATTGAGCGGTTATCTGTGTGCCATTAGATGTTTCGATGTTGGTATAAACCCTGTAAATACTATTGGCATGGGTGAAGTGTCTGTCATAGCTAAGTTCATCCCTTACAAAAATCATTATCAAGAAAAAGCTTCCTAAACCAACAGATAGCCCTGATATATTTATGAAAGAATAGCTTTTGTACCTAATCAGGTTCCTGATTGCCACTTTAAAATAGTTTTTAATCATCGCTAATTGGTTATTTCAAATCAATTGTCTTTCTACTAATGCTTTGCTTATAGATACAATTACTTAAGTATCCATAATGTATTACGACTAATTGGAGAAGTTGGTCACGAAGTCCAAATAAATATGTTGATTAAATGAATACTGTTGCCGGGAAAGATTTACACTACTCATATCGGAGGCCTTCGACAGGATCTATTTTACTCACCTGGTACACATTGATTGAAACCGTAATCATCACAAATAACCAAACAAGTACGGATCCAACAACAAAAAACGAAGCCTCCAGGTTGATCCTGTAGCTGAAGTTGTTCAGCCAGTTATTAAGGATGAGCCACACCATGGGCACCGCCAAAATATTGGCGATCACCAGTAATCCGATATAGCCTTTGGTTAACAATTGAAATACATTAGGTAATGATACCCCAAGTACTTTCCTGATGGCCATTTCCTTGGTTCGCTCCTGAACGGCAAAAGATACTAGTCCATACAATCCTAGCAAGGCCAGTATTATGGCAATAACGGTAAGAAATCCAATTATCTTTCCTGT
>JAPUIM010000282.1 GCA_027297025.1 Bacteroidota bacterium
AGAAAGGCGTTCCATATTCTGGACCGATTGGATTCCGTGGGGGGTGAACTAAACGCTTACACCACCAAAGAAAAGATTTGCTTTTATGCCTCTACCCTGGACCGGTATTTTACTAATGCATTTGAGCTGCTAACTGATATCACTTTCGATTCCATTTTTCCCGAGAGGCAAATCGAAAATGAAAGGGGCGTAATACTGGAGGAGATGGCCATGTACAAGGACAATCCCGAGGATGCTATTCAGGATGATTTTGATAACCTGGTGTTTCGAGGACATCCTATGGGTAAAAATATTTTAGGAACAGTTGAAAGCGTCAAGTCATTTCACAAAAAGGATTTTCAAAGATTCATTTCACAAAATCTCAATACGGAACGCGTGGTGTTTAGTGTGGTGGGAAATATATCGCTGCAACAAGTTTTGAAGGCTGTAAATAAACATTTAAAGGACATTCCCCATTATGATGCCTCCCGGCAAAGAAAAACACTTGAAAGTTATAGGCCCATTAAGGAAAGTTCTCACCGCGACTGGCTTCAAGCTCAATGTGCAATGGGGAGAACCTCTTACCCCATAAGCGATTCCAGGCGTTTGCCATTTTTTATGTTGGTAAATCTTCTAGGTGGACCTGGATTAAATACCCGCCTTAATTTAGCACTTAGGGAAAAATATGGATTTGTATATTCAATTGAGGCCTATTACGCTCCATATACCGACACAGGTTTATTTGCCATTTACTTTGGTACTGAACCCTCACAATTGAATAAAAGCACCGACTTGGTTATAAAGGAATTGAAAAAATTGAGGGAAAAACCGTTGGGAATTGTGCAGCTTAATAAACTAAAGGCCCAGGTGTGTGGACAACTGGCTATTTCTGAGGAGAATTATGTAAGTCTTATGTTGATGATGGGAAAGAGCATGTTGGACCTTAACCGGATCGATAATTTGGAAAATGTTTACAAAAAAATTCAGAGGGTCACTCATCATGAACTACAGGAGTTGGCCAATGATATGTTTGATTTTCATGAAATGAGCTATTTACAGTACTCGCCAAATTAGAGATATCTTATAACTAATCACCGGGATTTTTCTTCCTTTATTTTATTCTCGTTATTTTTGTGATAATTATAGAACTGCTCCACCCTAATACCTTTTTATAGAGTGGATTTTTTAAGTAAGGATTTACAAGCATACATTGAGGCTAAAACCACTCAGGAAAACCCCTTACTCCAAAAACTAAACAGAGAAACAAATGCCAACGTACTGATGCCCAGAATGTTATCTGGTCATTTGCAGGGTAGGGTATTATCCATTTTGTCGCACATGATAAAACCGGCGAATATTCTGGAAATTGGCACCTACACCGGATATTCGGCCATTTGCCTGGCCGAAGGTTTAAGACCTGGAGGGAAATTATACACTATTGATGTGAATCAGGAATTGGAAGGAATGACCAGGCAATATTTATCGCAGGCTGGTTTGGATGATATAGTCCAATATATCGTAGGTAACGCCGTTGAAATAATTCCATCCTTAGATATTGAATTTGACTTGGTATTTATTGATGCGGATAAGTCAAATTATTGTAAATATTTTGATTTGGTTATTGATAAGGTAGTGCCAAATGGATTTATCATCGCTGATAATGTTTTGTGGAGTGGCAAGATCTTGGAAAAGGGCAAAAAAGATGAAGATGCCCAGGGGATCATTGATTTTAATGATAAGGTACATCTGGACAAGAGAGTAGATAATGTTCTGTTCCCCATTAGGGACGGATTGATGGTACTAAGAAAATTGTAATTGAAAACAAATTCCATGAAACTAATTTCTGAATCATTGACCATGAAGTTTCTGATAAGCTGGATAATGACCATTTCATTAGCCGGACTTTGCTGGGGTCAAGGTCCCAAGGTTCCTGCAACTATAGAGTTTGGCGGTCTTAAACTTAAAATAACAGATAAAGCAAGAAGACAGATACAGGAGGATGTAGATGCGCTAAGGATTCATCCACAAAGTTTTAAAATTAAGTTAGACCGGGCTACCATGTATTTTCCCATAATTGAAAAAATTTTTCGAGAAGAAAAACTACCCGATGACTTCAAGTTTCTTTCCCTTCAGGAAAGCGCATTAATTGCCGATGCAGTTTCCTCTTCAAATGCCGTAGGTTATTGGCAATTCAAAAAGCCCACCGCTTTGGAAGTGGGGCTGCGGGTAGACAGTAAAGTTGATGAACGGATGAATATTTCATCTTCAACCAGGGGAGCCGCTCGTTACTTAAAAAAGAACAACTCTAATTTTGATAATTGGATATATGCCCTGCTTTCCTATAATGTAGGTGCCGGAGGTGCTCAAAAATATGTTAGTAAAAAGAATTTTGGTGCCAGGAAAATGGAAGTAAACAAGCGTACCCATTGGTACGTAAAAAAATTCCTGGCGCACAAAATTGCTTTTCAGGATGAAACAAAAAAGCTTAAGCCAAAATCCTACTCATTGGTGGAGTATTCAAGAGGGAAGAAAAAGAGTCTTAAAACCATAGCCAAAGAAACCTCTGTTTCCTATGAGGACCTGTTGTATTACAATAAATGGCTCAAAAAAGGGGATGTGCCACATGATAAGTATTATCCGGTAATACTTCCTATGAAAAGCCGACAAAAGAAGAAGTATGTGGCCATGAACCAGCCTCCCTCTTTGGGTGCCAGACCTGAGATACTGAAGGATGATGAAAAGAGCGGACTTTATCCTTTTATCAAAGGAGATCTAAAGAGCAAGGGTAAACCAGTATTGATCAAAATCAATGGTTTACCAGGGATCATTGCCAAAGCCGGCGATAATCTGGGTACGCTGTCCACCCGAAGTGGAACCAGCGAAGCCCGCATAGCCAAATACAACGATATATATATGAGCGACAAAATTATTCCTGGTCAGGTTTATTATGTAAAATCCAAAAAAAGCAAAGCCAACTTGTATTATCATACGGCATTGCCAGGAGAATCCATGTGGTCAATTTCTCAAAAATTTGGAATCAAGGAAAAAAGTTTGAGGCAAAAGAATAGAATGACCGAGGAGGAGTCTTTAAAAACCGGTCGGGTATTATGGATGCGATATATTCGGCCTTCTAACCATTCCATTGAATATAGAAAGGACTTGGATCTTTTGGTTGAAAAAAATGAAATAAAGGCCATTTCTGTATCCAAGGAATCAAATCAACTAGGCGCTAGTATCCAAGGGGAGGTTCAAAAGCCAAAACAGGAACCCGAAATATCAGTTCAAGATGGACTGCTGGAGGAAACAAACAATGCTCTAATTGGCGTCTCAGCCACCGCATCCAAGAAAGCGGTAAATGAACATTCTCCACAATCTCTAATTCAAATCAAGGAGACCGAGAAAATTGAAATTAGTTCAAAAACTCACATTGTTCAGCCCGGAGAAACATTATATGCGATTGCAAGTCTATATGGAGTGACGGTGACTGAATTATCTGAGATTAATACGATAGACGCAAACCACCCAATAAAAATCAATCAAGAGATATTAATACCCCTTTCTAAAAACACAAACGTCGCCCCAAATAAAACACAATTAATTGATGATCAAATAGTTATGCATGAAGTGCAGGGAGGAGAAACCTTATTTTTTATAGCAACTAAATATGACGTTACCGTGGAGAAACTGATGGAGTGGAATGGCAAAAAGGCCTACGACCTCAAAGTGGGAGAGAGGTTAAAAATTCAAAACGTGAGGAGATAAACCGGATGAAGTATCCGCTTAAAACCGGAGTTATTTTAGAATTACGTTGAATTTTAGGAAATATATTACTCGTATAAGGATTGCCTAGAATTGTCCTAAGCCTGCCTGCAAATTTGCATTATATTTGATAGAACAGATAAGAGAAACGAATCGGGATAGTCATAGATTATTCTGATAAGGGGTTTTAGCTCTTAAAGTGTTCCTTGGAGAAGTACTTCAAAACTCAATCTTACAAGATTAATTTCTAAGAATGATCAACGGTGCAATAGATATTGGTTTAGTAATGTTAGTAGACGATAACGATACCGACAATTTTATCAGCCGTCGGATTATTGAAATCAGCAAGTTTGCATCTGATGTTGAAATCAAAAACTCTGGAAAGAGTGCTTTGGAATATTTAGAAATTAATAAAGAAAATCCTGATCTACTACCTGAAATAATATTTTTGGACATCAATATGCCCATTGTTGACGGTTTCGTGTTTTTGTATGAATTTGAAAATTTCAACGATTTGGTGAAAAACAAATGCAAGGTGATCATTCTATCAAGTTCTGATAATATGCGGGATATTAACAAGATCATCAATAATGACCATGTAATAAAATTTATTACCAAACCACTTACCGAGACTGCTCTAAATAGCATAGAATTCCAAAGGCTCTAAAATTCAGTATCCAACCCCAGTTTATCTTTGAGCGTTTTCAGATGAGGGTTTTTTTTGGCTAAATGGTTAAATTTTTCCTGGGAGGTATATATCAATTCACTCTCTTTTTGTGGTATTAAATGGGTGGTGATTTTAATCTTGTTGTTTTTTAGGTTTTCCCTTAAATATTGCAACAAGTCGGCTTTGAATCTTTCCAATATGTCTTCTTGAAAAGCATTTTTTAGTTTGATTTCAATAGTGTGCTCCTTTATTGATAATTCCTGATTGAGGATGGTAAATTCGGAATCTTTTCCTTGTGCCTTTATCTTTTGGGCATAGCTTTTCCAATGGTCCTTCAGATTGTGATCACTATAATTTTCGTCTACTATGGGTTCCTTGGTTTCAGATGAAGTTCCCTGTTTTTCGGCGTACGGCGGAGGTTCTTCAGTCACCAATGTCAACTTGGGAGTTTTTTTTAGGCCTTGCGGCTTTTTAATTTCCGGAGCAGAAATAGGATTAACGGTCTTTGCAACTGGTTTTTGTGTGCTGGAAGGTTCCGACTTATCCTCTACCGGGTTTACTTTTAATTTATTTTCACCGCTTGAGTAATCAATTTTTTTTTTCTGTTGGTTGGTGAGTGGAGATTGGCTAATAGTGAGAACGTCAGGGATGTGAGAGATTTTCAATAACGCCAATTCAATATGCAATCTTTGGTTTTTGCTTGATTTATAACTCAGGTCATATTGATTGGCTAAGTTCAGGGAAGAGAGTAAAAAAGAAAGTGAAGTATTTTCAGCCTGCTCCTTATATATATTTTGTACGCTTTCTGATACCTGTAGTAAGGAAATAGTTTGAGCATCTTTGCACACCATCAAGTTCCTGAAATGTTCACTGAGTCCTACTATGAAGTTGTGACCATCGAATCCCTGGGCCAAAATTTGATCGAATAACAACAACGCCTGGCTGGAGTTCTGGCTGATCAGGAAATCAGTCATTTTGAAGTAATAATCATAGTCAAGGATATGGAGATTTTTAATGGTACTCTGGTAAGACACCTGATGTTCCGAAGAAAATGTGGCAATCAAATCGAATAAGGAAAGTGCATCGCGAAGTGCGCCATCAGCTTTTTGGGCGATCAGGTGAAGTGCTTCTTCTTCGGTTTTTATTTTTTCACTATTGGCAACTTTTTTCAAGTAGTCCACTATATCATTGACCTGAATTCTCTTAAAATCATAGATCTGACATCTGGAAAGAATGGTAGGTATTACTTTGTTTTTTTCGGTAGTGGCCAGAATAAATATGGCATATGAAGGAGGTTCTTCCAGGGTTTTTAGAAAAGCGTTAAATGCTGCATTTGACAGCATGTGCACTTCATCTATGATATAAACTTTAAACTTTCCTTGCTGAGGCGGGTACCTTACCTGGTCGATGAGATTTCTTATATCTTCCACCGAATTATTGGAGGCTGCATCCAGTTCGAAAATATTCAAAGAACCGGCGGCAGTTTTCTCATCAAACTCATTGATCTGTTTGGCCAGGATCCTGGCACAAGTGGTTTTGCCCACACCCCTGGGACCGCAAAATAACAGGGCCTGTGCCAATTGGTTGTGGTCTATGGCGTTTTTAAGGGTGGTGGTTACATGTTCCTGGCCTACCACCTGTTCGAAGGTTTCAGGGCGGTATTTTCTGGCCGATACCACGAAGTTTTCCATTGATGCAAGTTAACCAATAACAGACAACAAAGAACAGTGAACCAGTAACAAATTGGACTAGAAAAGGTAGTGACTTTGTCTAATAGGAAGAAGGTAGATGTTGTTTAGATCATACAGCAACAGCCTCTGTATTGGCTAGCTTATTTTTCATTCTCTCCAGTCTCATGGATTTGGTCCCCATCCTGGGAAAAAATATCCCCAAAACATAAACCCGAAATAGATACCAAATAAAAGATTTCTCCTTCAAAGCCGGATCGATGAGATGCTCTATCTCTTTATGTGCGGTAGGAGTTTCACTCCAATGCAAAAGAGGTTTAA
>JAPUIM010000283.1 GCA_027297025.1 Bacteroidota bacterium
AAATAACGATCTTTTGGAATTTATCCACCTGTTGAGAGGCCTTGCCCGCATGGCGCAACGACCCTATGTAATGGCCTGCGGCTACAGACCCGTGCAGGTCGGTAGGAAAAAGATTCATGGTTCGGTCCTTGGAATTGAAAATTGTTATCAATGATATATTGCGTGGAACAGAATAGGCTATTCTGACCTGATCGTATAGATTACCTGGCAGGTCGATATTACCTATTCTTTTTATTCGGAATCGGTTGAGTACATGATTGGTTAATTGATGGAATGGGTTCAACAGATGGTGCTTTCCTTTCTTGCCCTGGTAAATAAACAAGCTTTGGTTATCTAAATCCTTAGTATAAATGAGTTCCAGCTCCAAATGAGCTACACTGTGAGTATCCACCGGATAATTACCCCAGTGATTGGTTAATTTAAATTCCGAGTCGCTCAATGATAGGCATACTGTAGGAAATTCGGTAAGTTGTTGATGCTCAGGAGCGACTTTGGGTTGCCATATGCCCAAAATAAGGGGCCGGTATCCCAGGAACAATTGGTGATGAGTTATTTCCAGGTAACTTGTGCTATTGGGGAAGGTCAGGTATGAGCGGAATGTTCCTGTGGTACTTTCCAATCCCAGGCAAATGTATTCTTGGGGCAAGGTAAGTCCAAATAATAGTTTTTTTAATAGCGATTTTAACTTCATAGGCGCCAGTACTAGAAATCGCTCCAGGGCTTTTTTCCTTTTACCTTTCCCATCAAAATTTTAAGTTTCAACCACCAAAATGGAGGGTATTTTTCCAACAGCTTATCGTAATAGTTTGTGGGGTAATTCAAAACTTGATTCACCTCAATCATATCACTATTGTTATTTAACCAATGTATTTCCGACTTAGTCAACCGCTGCCGTTTCAGTGGTTGAATGATTTGTTGCCTGACCCCTCTTGACACTGGTTTCATCAGATTATCCCCGGTAACCTTATCCAAAGTGATATAATCTTTAAAGGACCCGGAAAATCCAATATCCACTTCTGAGCAAATTCTTCTTAGAATCTTCTCCGGCTCCCGGCAAAAATCTTCATATTTAAACATTGGAAGGCCCTGTCTGGTTATTTCCTGGACATAGGTTTTGTAGGCTTCAAAAAAACGAGGTGGTTTAAGCCGCGAAATCCACACATCAATAGCATCGCGGACCATTACAAAAGGTTTCACTTCTGCATGCCGTCTAAGAATATTTAGGTTATCCAGGGTATTAGTGGGTTTGAAGTCATTCGCAGGATTTGGAATGAAGTTCATATAGGTGAAATCCCTCACTATCAATTGAAGTCCACGGCGGCGGCATATATCATACAATTCCATCACCAAGGGTCCAAAGTCCGCTTGCTTTAAATCAATACCATACCATTCCTTGGCTTGTTCTCTGATTGAACTTAGTGCATTTCCCGCCGGGTTTACCTCCGATATCAACACGGTTTTGGGCAAGGAGGCCAGGCATTTTGAAAGGATTGTGCCGCCAGATCTGGGAAAATTATTGAATAAAACTACTGCCATAATAAAGGTAATTGACAGAATTTCAAATTATAACAACTATTTGAATCATTTAATATTTTCATTACTTTATATTTATCTTGTATCCCCATTAGGAAAGTTCCCACATGAATAAGGTCATCCTTTTCAATCCCAGAAGCGCCAATTCCAAGCAACGTATTCCCAACTCCATTTTACAGGTGGGAGCGTCGATCGAAGGTTTATTCGAATATGTGTTGGTTGACGGCAACCTTGAAAAAGACCCTTGGAATACCATCGAAACCTATCTTCAGACAGGAGAATTTAAGTATTTCGGATGCACAGTCATGCCGGGGCCGCAACTCAAACAAGCCATTCCATTCACAAAGAAAATTCGGGAGGAACATCCGGATGTGATCAATGTCTGGGGTGGTTACTTTTCCTCCAATCAGTATAAAAGCGTCATAAGTTCAGGTTACGTGGACTTCATTATTAATGGTCCTGGAGATGAGGCCTTCCCCCAATTAATCCAAGCCCTTGAGAAAAGCCGGCCTTATGACAGCATTCAGAATTTAATATTCAACCAAAATGGAAATATAGTCAAAACGCCGATGGCTTCATTGTTAGACCAAGACAAACTACCTCCTTTACCCTACGAAACATTGAGCCGCTTTTATCCATTGGGCCAGTATCTGGGCAAGACCTTTCTGGGTACCAAAACTGTTGCCTATCATTCCAGCATGGGTTGCCCGTTTACCTGTTCTTTCTGTGCTGTAGTACCTATTTATAACGCTCGTTGGAAGGGAAAATCAGCTGAGCTCATCTTTCGGGATGTGAAATTCCTTAAAGAAAATCACGGTGCCGATTCAATTGAATTCCACGACAATAATTTCTTTGTAAGCGAGAAAAGGACCAGCGAATTTTCTCGTCTAATAAAACCAGAAAACATGAACTGGTGGGGCGAGGGGCGTATTGATACCGTCAATCAATATAAAGATCAGACCTTGGAACTGATGAGGGAAGCGGGGTGTAGGATGATCTTTTTTGGAGCCGAGAGCGGAAGTGATGCCATTCTGGCCCAAATGGATAAAGGAGGGACCCAAACTGCTCAGCAGATCAAAGAGTTCGCCCACCGTATGAAAAATTT
>JAPUIM010000284.1 GCA_027297025.1 Bacteroidota bacterium
GCCATGAAGGAGATCCTAGCGGCTACTCCACCTCAGTGGCTTATGCAAGTCCAGGTTTTCCGGGTGGTAGTGGAGATTCTGATATGGATGCTGTTCATCAAGAACCTGGCCCCGGTGCAAATGACTTTTGAAGGCAGGAATTGGGACATTTTGAGTGGATTATTGGGACCGGTATTTGGCATTTTTTGTTTTACCCAGGGAAAATGGAAAAGGAGTTGGGCAATTTTTTACAACCTACTGGGTTTGGCCCTATTGGCCAATATACTGGGTTTGGCCATTTTATCATTTCCTACCCCTTTCCGGTTATTTATGAATGAACCGGCCAATACCATCGTGGCTGAATTCCCATATGTGTGGCTACCAGGCATTCTCGTAACCATGGCCTACTCAATGCATTTCTTTTCATTGAGACAGATGCGTTTATTGAGGTAGGATAACCTGATTTAGGAATTAAGAATTAAGTTGGATACCTAACTGGCAAGAAGCATGAACAAACATGTAATTATTCCACGACAAAATCTGCCCATACCGGAAGGTGATCACTGGCTTGTGATCTTTCCACTTTCCCGGATTTTTTTGTGGTCATACCTAGACTAAAAATGTGATCAAGCCGGTATTTTTTCAAACCTCCCAATAGCTGATAGGTTGGCCCTGTATTTTCGGTTACCCATTCAAATCCCTGATCTTTAAAAGATTCAACTAAAAACTGAACATCCTTCTTTTTATTGCTATTAAAATCTCCGCCAATGATTGTTTTGTCATTCGCATGGTTTTGAACGTGCTGGGCTATCCATTGGTACTGTTCCCAGCGTTTGGATCTTTTCAACCAAAAGGTTTCGGTATGGGTGGTGTAAACGGCAATAACCTGTTCCCCATATTGCAGAGTAGCTGTTACTGCAATGCGTTTACGTTTACTCATGGGATTTTGATGGGGGAGAATTATTTTCTCACTATCAATGATGGGCCAGGGGGAGAGAATGGCGTTGCCATAGGGTTTACCATGCTTGGAATGTAGAGTGGCGGGATAATATACGTAGTGGTAGGACAGGGCTTCAGCAATTTTTTGGGTACCTGCATCGTCCATTTCCTGAAGCAATAGCACATCCGCCTGTTTAAGTTGAGGAATGGTCTTTAACTCGGTAATGGCTTGCTTTATATTTTGGGCAAATTCGATATTAAAAGTCACTACTTTAAAAGTATGGCCCTTTATGTGATTTTCTGTAGCAAAACTTCCTGTGAACTTAGGGCTTTGAGGATCCAGGTAGTTCACCGAAGTGCGGCAACCGGTTAATAAAATCCAGATGGCCAAGAATAGGGGTACCCACTTTTTCATTCAGCCATATTAAAATTTAACTAAAATGCTCATTTCTTTGGATCGCTTTAAATCCTGCGTTATGAGATTTATTGAAGCTAAGATATTCTTTCATCAAATTTTTCAGTAAATTATGCTACAACATCTGATAAAAAAGATGAAAAAGTACTCTTTCAACTATTTTTCTAGTAGCTATAAAATTTTTATGGTGTTCATCGCACTGGGATCCACGGCCATTTTGTTATCCTACAATATTACTCAAGATGTCAGGGTCTTATATTTATTGGGAGCGATTTTACTAATATTTTCTTACATTATCTACCAGTCCTTTTTTAGCAACTCCATTTCACTGGGCAAAAAAGGAGCCACCTTTGTATCTGATAGTAAAAAGATATTTATCTCCTGGAAGAAGGTGAAAAAGTTTGGCATTTTCATGCAGTCCAGTGGTACCGAAGGTGTGCCCATCCAATCCATTGAATCAAAAGAATTGAAAGAAGATTATTTCCGTGGCGCTAAGTACATTTATTTGAGTAAGTCCGACCATCCCACCCTCACCAATACCAACCAGGACGGGTTTATTTGTTTCGAATATCGCCAGGAAGCTTATCAGTGGATCTACAGGCAGCTATTGAATATTGGGTAAGGGTAGTCTTTAATCTTCAAATGGTTCTTTGTAAGAAGATTTAATGCAATCTTGCAGGTCCATTAGCCACTTCAATTAGTTTTCGGGATTGTAGCATTACGAAAATATTAGATGATTGTAGGATTAATTCAGGAAATTGATCGGTTAATCTTAGGTCATGCATTTTATGGGCTTGTATCAGGTCTTTTTCCCATTATTGGTTTTCATAGGATGGTTTCCATCCAATGCTCAGGATCTAGATTATGCCCATCAGGTAGTAAGATATCTAAGTTCCCAGGAGTTAAAAGGTAGAGGATATGTGGGGAATGCTGACAAATTAGCGGCCAACTACATTGCCCGGGAATTCAAAAAATTGGGAGTCCAACCCATAGATAGCAGTTATCTTCAGCACTTTAAATTTTCGGTAAACACTTTACCGGGAGATCTTATGTTGAAAATAAATGGGAAACTCCTGGTGCCAGGGGAAGATTATTTGGTGGAACCGGGTTGCCCCAGCGGGTCTGGAGTTTCTGAAACAGTCCAAATTCCTTTTTTTGACCTTTTGGACCAATTAACGTGGGCAGAGTACGTCTTGGAGGCGCAAGATCGGTTTTTGGTGATTGAGGAATTACTGGCTTCCCCTTTGGAATGGGAGGAGAAAAAGACTATCAATAATGCCCTCAATTTTTTAAAGTACCATCCCCAAGGAGATTGGAAAGGGGTGTTGATCTTGACCGATCAAAAACTTAACTGGTTTGGTTCCACCCAGCAATTCAATCGCCCTACCTTTATTGTGAGGCGGTCCAGTATTGAAGACTCAGTCAAAACCATTGAGTGGACGATTGAAAGCCTATTTAAGCCTCAATATCAAAGCCAAAATGTAGTGGGTATGATCGAGGGAATAAACAAAGATTCCCTGGTGGTCATCACCGCTCATTATGATCATTTAGGGATGATGGGAAACCGGGTTTATTTTCCCGGAGCCAATGACAACGCCAGTGGGGTGGCCATGATGCTCAACCTCGCCCAACATTATTCCCGTGATAAACCTCCTTATTCTATCATATTCATGGCCTTTGGCGGGGAGGAATTGGGTTTAATCGGGTCGCGATATTTTGTTGACAACCCCCTATTCTCCTTAGAACAGATCAAATTTCTTCTCAATTTCGATTTGGCCGGTACCGGTGATGAGGGCATCCAGGTGGTAAATGGATCGGTCCATCTCAAGGAGTTTGAATTACTGCTTACCATAAATGATGAAATGGCATTATTACCCCAGGTAAAAATCAGGGGAGAAGCTTGCAATAGCGACCATTGTTATTTTCATAAAAAAGGAGTGCCGTGCTTCTTTATATATACTTTGGGAGGCATTCAGGCCTATCACGATATCTACGATCGTGCGGATACCCTACCGCTCACGGAATTTGAAGATTATTTTAACTTGATGGTGGCTTTTATCGGGCAACTGTAGATTCTCACTCGGAGTCAATTGTTTTGGCTATTTTTGCGCCTTCGTCTTGACGTTATGGGTAATGTAGAAAAGCGTATTTATGGTTTGCAATTTTGGCTGCTTTGCCTGAGTTCTTTTCTGTTTTTCGCAAGTTTTAATATGGTTATTCCTGAGCTACCAGATTACTTGAGCAGCTTGGGAGGAGAGGATTATAAGGGCCTCATTATAGCTATTTTTACACTTACCGCCGGCTTATCCAGACCCTTTAGCGGCAGGTTGGCAGATACGGTGGGACGTATTCCGGTCATGGTGATTGGTTCCCTGGTTTGCGTCTTCAGTGGGCTGATCTATCCTTTCGTTGGATCGGTTTTCGCACTCTTGCTTTTGCGTTTTTTTCATGGTTTTTCCACCGGATTTAAGCCTACAGGCACCTCCGCCTATATTGCTGATATAGTGGCCTTCAATCGGCGTGGAGAAGCCTTGGGTGTGCTGGGCGTGTGTGCCAGCACCGGAATGGCACTCGGTCCGAGTATTGGGCCCATATTGGCAGCAAGATTTTCGTTGGATTTTATGTTCTACACCTCTTCGGTAATGGGGTTGCTTTCAGTGCTGGTATTAGTCGGGATGCGGGAAACGGTGTCTAACAAAGTGCCATTTCGCTGGGGTCTGCTGCGCATTACCAGGAAGGATATTTTCGAGCCCCGTGTAATCGCGCCATCAATAGTTTTGCTGCTATCGGTGTATTCATTCGGGATCATTCTTACTGTCATACCGGACTTTAGCCTTCATTTGGGATTAGAGAATGAAGGTAAGGGGCTGTTCTTCACTTATTTTACGATCGCCTCAATTTTGATCAGGTTCATTGCAGGCAAGGCCTCTGATAAATATGGCCGACCCGGAGTGCTTAAGATATCTACAATCGGCATAACATTAGCTATGATTTATATTGGATTTGCGGAGCAGCCATGGGAATTGTTTTTGGGCGCAGGGCTATTGGGCTTGGCCGCTGGTATGAATGCCCCGGCAGCCTTTGCCTGGACCATCGATTTGAGTCACCCTACCCGGCGTGGAAAGGCCATGGCCACCATGTATATTGCTCTCGAGATAGGGATAGGTTTGGGTGCTTTGATATCAGGATGGACTTATGCTAACGATCCCTCTAATTTTCCTCTGACCTTTCTTATCGGTGGACTATTTGCTTTTGCTTCCTTTCTATATTTACTCTTTGGTAATTACCAGAAAAAGATAATGGAGGAAAATCTTTAATAGCCGGAGGCTTGCCCGTCCTTTCGAGATTCTGAAGCCCCATAATAAACTTTATTTTCCTTATCGTACATGATGGCTTGGTAACCCCCGAAACCACCCGGAGATTGTTGGATCCTATGCCCCATTTGCATGAGTATTCTAATGTCCTCATAAGGAATCCCGGATTCAAGAAATACCTGACCTCCATTCTCCATGGTTTCTCCCGTAGGTTCTGAAGAGCCTGAATGCCGGATTCGGGGTGCATCACCGGCTTCTTGCAAATTCATACCGAAGTCGATCAAATTAATGACGATCTGTGCATGACCTTGGGGCTGCATGCCTCCACCCATCACTCCAAAACTAACCCAGGGTTGTCCATCTTTGGTGATGAACGCAGGTATGATAGTATGGAATGGCCGTTTACCAGGAGCAAATACATTGTTATGACCTTCTTCCAGGCTAAATAACTCTCCCCGATCTTGTAAAATGAATCCCAGACCATCTGGTGTCATTCCTGAACCCATTCCCCGGTAATTACTTTGGATAAGGGAAACCATGGTTCCTTCTCTATCCGCCACTGTCAGATAGATGGTATTGCTCACATCAATTTTGCCTGCAGGATAACTTTTGGCAGCCCTCTTGGGATTTATGAGCTTACGACGATCAGCTGAATATTCCTTGGATATTAGTTGTTCAACCGGTATTTGTACGAAGTCCGGGTCTGCATAATATTTGGCCCGGTCTTCAAAAGCCAGTTTTTTAGCTTCCACAAAGTGATGTATATATTCATAGCTTCCAAAACCCATGGACTGGATATCATACCCTTCCAAAATGTTGAGTATTTGTAACCCGGCAATACCCTGACCATTAGGTGGAAGCTCCCAAACATCATATCCGCGATAATTAGTAGATACCGGCTCGATCCATTCTGACTTATGAGAGGCCATATCTTCATAGGAAAGAAATCCTCCATTTTTTTTCATGTAATTACCTATGGTTTTGGCAATATCTCCTTTATAAAAAGCATCCCTACCTCCTTTGGCAATCTTTTCCAGTGTATTCGCCAGATTCGGATTTTTAAAAACATCTCCTTTCTGAGGGGCTTTTCCATTGGGCATATAAGTTTCACGATACCCGGGATATTTTTCCAGGTTTTTCACCGATAGGTTCCAATAGTAGCTGATAAGTTCAGTAACAGGAAATCCATTCCTGGCATAATTAATGGCTGGAGCCAGCACCTTTTCCATTTCCATTGAGCCAAATTTGCCGTGCATTTCAAACCAACCATCCACACAGCCGGGTACGGAAACCGGTAGGGGCCCATGAGGAGGAATACT
>JAPUIM010000285.1 GCA_027297025.1 Bacteroidota bacterium
CTTGATTAGAAGCCAGGGGAGGCTCTTCTTTTAACTCTTTTTCGATCTTTTCAACTAATGCCTGACAATGGTCCAATTGGCCGGTTAATTTCTTAAGACTGGTTACCTTAACTGGTTTTAAAACATCTTGAATAGCAGGTATTTGTTGGAGTGCTTTCAATAGGTGTACCATTTCCCTGGGGTTGATCCTACCCACTGCCACTTTGGAAATAAGTCTTTCCAAATCACCTACTTGTTCCAAATGTTGCCCCAGGGCTTCTCTTATTGGCTGGTTTTGTACCAGGTGGGCCACACAGTCCAACCGGTTTTCGATCTTGTCCTTTTGCTTGAGTGGCAAAGCCATCCACATTTTCATCAAACGGGCGCCCATGGGCGAAACCGTTTTGTCCAGTACCTTGATTAAAGGCACCCCATCCTCTTGAGGGCTATGTAATAACTCCAGGTTTCTGATAGTAAATTTATCCAACCATACATATTGATCTTCCTCAATCCTGGATATGGAAGTGATGTGTTTAATCTGGTGGTGTTCGGTACTTTCCAGGTAATGAAGAATGGCCCCTGCCGCAATAATCCCTTCTCCTAAATTTTCAATACCAAATCCCTTTAATGAATTGGTCTGGAAGTGCTCCACCAGTTTTTCATAGCCATAGTCAAAAGAATACACCCAGTCATCCAAACCATAGGTGTGATAATCACTTTTCAGGCTTTCCAGAAACTCATTTTTGCAGCTTTTATTAAACACCAGTTCAGTGGGCTTGAGGCTTTGCAAAAGTTTGTCTATGAATGCCAAGGATCCTCTGGAAGTAAGAAATTCTCCCGTAGAAAGATCCAGAAAGGCCACTCCGGTAAATTCCTTCCCCAGATACAAGGAAGCCAGGTAGTTATTTGTCCTTTGATCCAATATTTGATCGTGCAAGGACAACCCGGGGGTTACTAGTTCTGTTACCCCCCGCTTAACAATACCTTGGGCCATTTTGGGATCTTCCAGTTGATCGCAAATAGCCACTCTTTGGCCGGCCCTTACTAATTTAGGGAGGTAGGTATCCAGGGCGTGGTGTGGAAAACCGGCCAGCTCTACTTGAGAAGCTGCACCATTGGACCTTTTGGTAAGGACAATATCCAATATTTTGCTGGCCTTGATAGCATCCTCGCCAAAAGTCTCGTAAAAATCTCCCACCCTGAATAATAACAATGCTCCCGGGTATTTGATTTTTACCGCCCTGTATTGCTTCATCAGAGGGGTCTCTTTTCCCGCTTGCTTCGAAATGGTTTTAGGCATAAAATGCTAATGATTTGCGTGAGTTTTGTAAGGAACATTTATAGAGACCAACCTCTTCATTAGCCATTAAATTTAAACATATTTTTGGGCATTTTTAAATTAAATAAAACTATCTTCATAGCGGTCCCTTTATTGGATTTTTACTCCTTTAATTCATGCGCAAATTGACCAATGATGAACTAAATCGGCTTAGCCCACAGGAGTTTAGAACACATCCTAAAAATCCCTTGATGGTACTACTTGACGATGTGCGAAGCATGCACAATGTGGGGTCGGCCTTTCGCACTTGCGATGCATTTTTAGTAGAAAAACTATATCTCTGTGGGATCACTGCCACTCCACCTCACCGGGAGATCAACAAAACTGCTCTGGGAGCTACAGAGACCCTTGACTGGGAGTACCATCCTGATAGCTTTGAGCAAACCCGTCAGCTGAAAAACCAGGGGATTGACATTCTGGCCATCGAACAGGCCGACCAAAGCATCAATCTTGATCTTTTCCAACCTGACCCATCCAAAAAATATTGCCTGGTATTCGGTCATGAAATTAAAGGTGTGAGGCCGGATATAGTAACCACTGCGGATGCTTGTATAGAGATCCCACAATTTGGCACCAAGCATTCTTTGAATATCGCAGTAGGTATTGGGGTAGTGGTCTGGGACTTGTTGAATAAAATGCAGCTAATAAAAAAAGGAACCTAAGCTCCTTCTTTTACACCTATTTTTAATTGTTTAAATCGCATCCTTAACAAACTTCCAAATTTCAGGATTTAATAGCTCACTCTTTAGTCCATTAACCACTGAACCCTGATAACTTATTATTTTTAAGCCATAAGCCAGGCTCATTAATACAAGCAGTATTACATAAATATTGTCCCAAACTCTATGACGTAAAATAAGCAAATCCTTATATTTATTATTAAGTTAGTGCTAAAGTAAATACATTTCTTTTAGAAAAACAAGATATTTTAGTATTTTTTTTATAATTGACCTAACAGTGTTATAAAGCCGGAAATTAGGTGTTGGAGTACGCTGGCTTTTCTTAAATTTGTGTACTGTGAATCATCAAATAAAATCAATAACATGAGTTTTAGGACGGAAAAAGATACCATGGGACCGGTACAAGTCCCGGCAGATAAATATTGGGGAGCCCAAACCCAACGATCAAAAGAAAACTTCACCATTGGTGGTGAAAACATGCACATGCCTATAGAGATTATCAGGGCTTTTGCCATATTAAAAAAAGCCGCAGCCAGAACCAATGAAGATCTGGGCGTACTGGCCAAGGAGAAAGCAGACCTCATCACACAAGTATGTGATGAGATATTAGATGGCCAACTGGATGATCATTTTCCTCTGGTTATATGGCAGACCGGTTCAGGAACCCAGTCTAATATGAATGTTAATGAGGTGATTTCCAACCGGGCACAAGTCATTTCGGGTGGGAGTTTGGAGGATGAAGAAAAAAACATTCACCCCAACGACCACGTGAATAAATCACAATCTTCCAACGATACTTTCCCTACTGCCATGCACATCGCCGGTTATAAGATAGTAGTTGGCCACACCATTCCCCTGGTGGAAAAACTAAGAGATACCATGAACCAGAAAGCCAAAAAGTTCATGGAAGTGGTTAAGATAGGTCGCACCCATTTCATGGATGCCACTCCCTTGACTGTAGGACAGGAGTTTTCCGGTTATGTTTCGCAGCTGGATCATGGTCTCAAGGCATTAGGTAATACATTGGATCATTTATCGG
This sequence comes from Bacteroidota bacterium, assembly GCA_027297025.1. Classification (GTDB taxonomy): domain Bacteria; phylum Bacteroidota; class Bacteroidia; order Cytophagales; family Cyclobacteriaceae; genus JAPUIM01. The sequence continues at coordinate 3,038 of JAPUIM010000285.1, forward strand.
AATTGGCCCTGGGAGGAACCGCAGTGGGTACCGGACTAAATGCCCCCCAGGGTTATGCTGAACTGGTGGCCAAGAAAATAGCCGAATTATCGGGGCATCCATTTATAAGCGCCTATAATAAGTTCGAATCCCTGGCCGCCCACGACGCTATTGTTGAAACTTCGGGAGCCCTAAAACAGCTGGCTGTTAGTTTGATGAAAATTGGCAACGACATTCGGATGTTGTCTTCCGGACCTAGGAGTGGTATCGGCGAATTAATTATTCCCGAAAATGAACCGGGTTCTTCTATCATGCCTGGTAAGGTAAATCCCACACAAACCGAAGCCCTGACCATGGTTTGCGCCCAGGTAATAGGAATGGACACTGCAGTTAGTATTGGAGGGATGAATGGTCATTTTGAATTGAATGTGTTCAAGCCTATGATGATCTATAATCTACTCACTTCTGCTCGATTACTAGGTGATGCCTGTGATTCTTTCAATAAAAATTGCGCAATAGGAATTGAACCTAATCAT
>JAPUIM010000286.1 GCA_027297025.1 Bacteroidota bacterium
AAATTAGGAACGTACCTCATAGGAAAAATCTCCACCAAGAACAAAAATATCTCCGCAGGAATTAACTAATTATTTGTATTAAAACGGCAATTTAATTGCTGGTTCATACACTAAACCAAGCTCGTAAATTACCAGGGGTAATTTGGTATACAATTGCCCTATCTTATCCTTAATGTAAATTTGGTTTCTACGGGAGTGGTCATTTGGTAGTGGCAGCACCCATTTGATTATTTCATTACTGTTAATAAAAACTGGGGAATGCTGAATTAGCTTATTCAATTAATTCCGTTATTTGCATCTTAAATTTAATCATCTAAGTATGGATTTTAAGATATTCCGATTTTTGAAAGAATACCAACCATTCCAGTTGCTGAAAGACCAGGAATTGGAAGAGTTGGTAGGTAATTTGGAAAAAAGGGAATTTGAAGCAGATGAGATGATCTATCAGCAAAGCGTATCGGAGGTTGGGCATGTCTCAATTGTATACAAGGGGAAGGTTGAAAAATATCTCCTGAGCGACAAAAAAAATAGAAAATTTATTGAAGATGTCAAAGTAGGCGAATCCTTTGGCGAGATATCCATTTTGCTGAATAGCAACAATGCAGTTGCTACAGTGAGAACCGTTGAACCAACGATTCTTTACAACCTGCCCTCTACGAACTTTTTATTGTTTTGTCATTCAAACAAGGATTTTGGCAATTACTTTACCGATAGAGTGGGTCAACGAATGTTTAATGACCGCTATGGGCTATACATGGCTCAGATGAAGGAGCAAATATTTAGCTATGAAGATTCCGATGTATTTTTTACTCAAAAACTTAAATCCCTTAATGTTAGGGAAATTGTATCCATAAATGAACAAACGCCAATAAAGGAAGTAGCGGCGCTTATGACATCCGAAAAGATAGGTTGTGTATTGGTTAAGAACAAAGCTTCTGAATACATAGGTTATGTAACGGATTTGGAGTTTCGGAATAACGTGGTGGTTACCGGCCATGATGTTAGTGCCTCGATCATTGAGATCATGGGGACACCAATAGTGAGTATATCTGAAGATTCTTTGGTCTATGAAGCCCTGTTAATGATGTTTCAAAGCAAGATCAATTATTTGGTGATTAAGAAAAGTACCCAATTCACAGGCATCATCACCAGAAATAAATTGTTGTCCTCTAAAGCCAAATCTCCATTTGTTTTAATCCAATCCATTAAACTAGCCCATTCAGTAGAAGAGTTGACGTCCAAATGGAAAAATGTATCTCATATAGTAGTCAAATTGCTGGATCGGGGAGTAAAGGCTGAAATTATTAACCAACTGATTACTGCATTTTCTGATGCTATTACTATTAATATCATTGAGAGAGCCATCAGAGAAGCCGGGAAAATTTCGGTAGACTTTGCGTTTCTGGCCCTGGGAGGAGTAGGTAGAAAAGATTCTACCTTGTCTTTGGAACAAGAAAATGCCATCATTTTCCAGGACGTTCCAGAAAAGAGAAGAGAAGCCATACAAAATTATTTTATGGTGGTAGGGCAATCCGTAAACGATGCCTTGGATGAGATTGGATTGACCTATAACCCTTTTGGACTGATGGCAGGAAATTCCGAGTGGTGCGACTCACTTTCACGATGGAAAGACAAATACAAGGGTTGGGTTCAAAAACCGACCCCAGATACCGCTTTTAAATCTATATCGTTCTTTGATTCGCGTTTGATATACGGTAATGAGAAAATCATGGACGATTTCCAGGATGATGTGGTAAAATTATTGAGAAAACCGTCCAAACCTTTTTTCTCACAGCTCGACAAAATTGCCGTGGAACACCGCGCTCCCTTGACCTTTTTCAAAAGCTTTCAATTATTTTCCAAAGATGAGTACGTAAATGTATTGGATATTAAAAAAGCCATGACCCCTATTGTAGATTTTGCTCGTATTTACGCTTTGAGTAACGGAATACGGACCACTAACACCACTGAGAGATTACTGGCTTTATTGGACAAGGGTTCTATTAGAAAAAAGGAATATTATGAATTAATCCAGGCTTATCACTTTATGATGTTCATAAGACTTAAACATCAGACGAAAATGATGACCAGAAAAAACAAAAGGCCCAACAATCTAGTCGAACCCGATAAGCTTACCAATATTGAAAGAGTTACTTTAAAAGAGGTTTTTAAGGTAGTTGATAAGTATCAATCAAGGTTGACCCAGGAATTGCCTGGTTTTTTTAAGAAATTATCATCGATTGCTGGTACTTAAATTATTGTAACATGTCGCCCAAATATATCATTGCCCTGGACCAAGGAACTACCAGCTCCCGGGCGGTTCTTTTCTCTGAAGATGGAAGCATAAAAGGAATTACCCAACAAGAATTTACTCAAATTTTCCCGCAATCGGGTTGGGTGGAACACAATCCTGAAGAAATATGGGCCAGTCAACAGCAGGTAATGTTGGATGTGATCCAACAAAATAATATCCAACCCAATCAGATCGCAGCTTTAGGCGTTACCAATCAAAGAGAGACCACCATTGTGTGGGATAAAAATACCGGAGTACCGGTATATAATGCAATCGTATGGCAAGACAAAAGAACAGCTGACATTTGTGAGCAGCTCACCGCAGATGGTTGGGAGAATTACATAAGAGAAAATACCGGCTTGGTTATTGACTCCTATTTTTCCGGTACAAAAGTAAAATGGATACTTGATAATGTTGAAGGTGCTCGTAAAAAGGCCGAAAATGGCGATCTATTATTCGGGACGGTAGATACCTGGTTGATTTGGAAACTAACCGAGGGCAGATCGCATATCACTGATTATACCAATGCCTCTCGAACCCTCTTTTATAATATAAAGGATTTACAATGGGATCAAAAGCTGTTGGAGGTGTTAGGTATTCCTGCAAACATGTTACCCCAAGTAAAACCCTCCAGTTACCATTTTGGTGATTTTAATTTGGAAGGAAACAATATTCCCATAGGAGGCGTTTTAGGCGACCAGCAGGCGGCATTATTTGGACAGGCTTGTTTTACTCCCGGATCTGCCAAAAACACTTATGGCACCGGTTGTTTTATGTTGTTGAATACCGGTGAGGAAATACACCCCTCTAAAAACGGATTATTAACCACCATTGCCTGGGGCATAGATGGAAAGGTATATTATGCTTTGGAAGGCAGTATCTTCATTGCAGGAGCAGCGATACAATGGTTGAGGGATGGTTTACAAATAATTAAAAAAGCCTCTCAATCTGAGGAACTGGCCCGGTCAGTGAATGATGATTCACAAGTATATGTGGTACCTGCTTTTGCCGGTTTAGGGGCTCCTTATTGGGATATGTATGCCCGGGGTGCCATATTTGGTTTAACCCGTGACACCGGTAAAGAGCACATTACCAAGGCCACCTTGGAGTCGCTGGCATATCAAACCAAGGATGTAATACACGCCATGGAGCAAGATTCCGGGTTGGATCTAAAAACCCTGAAGGTTGATGGTGGCGCTGCTGCCAACGATTTTTTAATGCAATTTCAAGCTGATATCCTGGGAGCTGAAGTGGAGCGACCACAGGTGATAGAATCCACGGCTCAAGGTTCAGCCTACATGGCCGGGATTTACATTGGCCTATGGAAGAAAGAAGATATTATTAAAAACCGGATCATCGATAAGATATTTAAACCCCAATTAGACCAAGTTGACAGGCAACATCTTTATTCAGGTTGGCAAAAAGCAGTGAAAAGGACAATGGGTTGGTTAAAAGAATAATTGATGGAAACCCTTTCCTCTTTTAACAGGGACAAAATGATCTCTAAAATGAAGGTGGAGGAGTATGATCTATTGATCATTGGAGGGGGTATTACTGGCGCGGGAATAGCTTTGGATGCCGCTTCCAGAGGGTTAAAAACTGCATTGGTAGAAAGAGATGATTTTGCTTCTGGTACCAGCAGCCGCTCAACTAAACTGATCCACGGAGGCTTACGATATCTGAAGCAATTTGAAATAGCCATGGTAAGGGAAGTGGGACAAGAGCGAGCCATCGTTCATAAGTTGGCCCCTCATTTGGTTACACCTGAGAAAATGCTGCTCCCACTCATAAAAGGTGGGTCCTTTGGAAAAATTACTACCTCCCTGGGTTTAATGATCTATGATGTGCTGGCAGGGGTAGAAAAGGCGGATCAAAGAAAAATGTTGGATGAGAAAGAAACGCTGGCGGCTGAACCCTTACTGCCTCCAGAAATCGTAGAAGGTGGTGGTATTTATGCCGAATACCGGACCGACGATGCTCGCTTGACCATTGAGGTAATTAAAACCGCCGCCCAATATGGTGCCCACATTATTAATTACATGGTGGCCAAAGACTTTATCTACCGGAATAATATGGTTTGTGGCATTGCCTGCAAGGACTTGATTTCCGGAAAGGAACTGGACCTGAAATCAAAATTTGTAGTGAGTGCCGCTGGTCCCTGGGTGGATGATTTGAGGTCTAAGAACAAGTCTAAAACAAAAAAGGGGTTGATACTGTCCAAAGGAGTACATATTGTGGTCGCCAATAAAAGATTCCCTGTAAAGCAATCAGTGTATTTTGACGTGCTCGATGGTAGAATGATATTTGCCATCCCCCGTGGAAAAATCACTTATATAGGCACTACTGACACTTTTTATGAGGGTGACAAAGATAATGTACAAACATATAAAGAAGATGCCACCTACCTGTTGGATGCAGTAAATAATATTTTCCCTTCGTTGCAATTGAAACTTGAAGACATAGAGTCAAGTTGGGCAGGTTTGCGTCCCTTAATTTATGAGGAGGGTAAATCCGCCTCGGAGGTTTCACGGAAAGATGAAATATTTGAGTCTCCTAGTGGGTTAATATCCATTGCAGGCGGCAAATTGACTGGCTATCGGATTATGGCCGAAAAGTTGGTAGACCTTGTCATTAATAAATTTACTAAAGCATATGGAGGGACTTTCATTAATTGTAAAACTGATAAGATCGTATTCACCGGAGGAAAATTTAAGGACACGAAAGAGGTGAACACCTATACAAAAGTTGTATTGAAAAAAATTGCCAATACTGGCTTAAATAACTTTCACGCCGATTATTTAGTTAGTAATTATGGAAAGCAAACCGAGCTGATCCTGGAGAAAATGGATGAAATTACGGCTACAGATCCTGAAGTCAAATTAGGAAAAGCGGAGCTTTGGTTTACCGTCAATTATGAAATGGTTTTTAGCCTTTTGGACTACTTTTCCCGTAGAAGCGGAAGACTGTATTTTGACATACAGAGTATTGCAAAACTCAAAAAACCACTGGTAAAGGATTTAGGTAAAATGTTGGATTGGAATAATTCTAAAACCAAACAAGAATTAGCCAGTTTAGACCAGGCGGTTTACAATGCCGGTACCGTATTTAAAAACTGATTGATAAGTTGAAGTCATGAACAAACTCTGGGGAATTGATCTTGGGGGTACCAAAATTGAAGGGGTTGTATTATCCTCTGCTGAGGATCCCCAAGTGCTATCCAGACAAAGGATTTCCACCCAGAGAGAAAAAGGGTACCAGCACATACTACAAAGAATTAATGAGGTAGTTCAAATTATCTCCCAGGAAGTAGGGGAAAAACCTTCCCGCGTTGGCATTGGAACCCCTGGCACTTTGGACCCGCTAAATCAAACTTTAAAAAATAGTAATTCTACAGTTTTGAATGGAAAGCCCTTCAAGAAAGACCTGGAGCAGGTATTGGGAATACCTGTGGCAATGGCCAATGACGCCAATTGTTTTGCTTTGGCCGAGACCCGTATGGGAGTAGTACCCCGTGTATGTCCTCAAGCCAAAGTAGTTTTTGGAGTGATCTTGGGTACCGGAGTGGGTGGTGGTATCGTGATCAACAATAAGATACTGAATGGGATGCAAGGAATAGGAGGTGAATGGGGCCACACTTTCCTGGATCATTCAGGCGGGCCCTGTTTTTGCGGAGACGAGGGATGTGTGGAGATGATCATTTCCGGACCAGCGTTGGAAAGGTATTACAAAAAACTGAGCGGGGTTAGATTGACCTTGAAGGACATCATGGCCCAATATGACCAGGGGAATGAACATGCCACATCCACTGTGAACAGATTGCTGGAATTTTTTGGGAAGGGGTTAGCCAATGTGATCAACATTATCGATCCCGACATTGTGGTACTTGGCGGTGGTGTGGGAAATATTGATCTATTATATACCGAGGGGAGGAAAATGGTGCAAAAACACATTTTTAATACGCGATTTGACACCCCTATACATAAACCAATACTGGGGGATAGCGCTGGGGTATTTGGTGCAGCCTATCTGATGGAGGATTGATGATAATCCTCTTTCCAGAAGTGTCCCAAAAAGCTCTCGTCATTGCGAACTCCGACAAGTCGGGGTGTGGCAATCTCCTAATTGTCACGGTTTAATAATTCGGGTGATTCCCACGTCCCGTCCCGATAGGTATCTGGGATCGGGGACTCTGAATGACGGATTCTTATTCATTTTTGAGACACACTTATTTTTTCAGTTGATAAATTTTCGCAAAGTCCTGTTTGAGGTTTGGATAAAGACCTTCAAATATTGAATAGGATTTCTGGTAAGTTTTATGAACTACCGGATTGGGAACAATCAACTCTTCCTCTTTATTATTTGTATGAACTTCCTTCCAATCTGAAATTTTTAAAGCCTCCAATGCCATCAAAAATGCCCCCACAGAGGGTGCATCCACAATGTCCGAATAATATACCTTCCGATTGAATACATCGGCCAATATTTGCAACCATAGTTTAGATTGGGCAAATCCTCCATTGGCTTTTATTAAATGGATCTCTCCCGATACCTCTTTTAGTGCCCTTCCTATCTGATAGATGTTGAATATTACTCCCTCCAATGCCGCCCTTAGAAAATGGGCCTGCTTATGTTCGATACTAATACCCATATAGCCTCCTGACGCCTGTGAATCCCATATCGGTGCCCTTTCGCCCAATAGATAGGGTAAAAAAATCAGGCCATCGGAGCCCGGAGTTATTTTGGCTGCATCATTCAATAATTTTTCTATAGGAATATCTCCTTCAACCATGTTTTTGGCAAACCAATCCAGGACAATGCCTCCATTATTTACCGCTCCCCCTGAAATGTAGTGCCCTGGTTGTAGAAGATAACAAAATAATCTCTGCTGAGGATCTATTAATGGCCGGGTAGATCCTACCCTTATGGCCCCACTGGTACCAATAGTGACCACGGCTTCTCCCGGCTGGAAGGCATATGATCCTAGATTGGCAAGGCAACCATCGCTGGCCCCCATCACCACCGGTACATCGGTGCTGATTCCCAAGGCTTTGGCCCATTTTTTATTTAATCCAACTTCAGTATGCAAAGGGGACACCAGTTTAGAAAGTTGACTGGATGAAACATGAGCGAATTCAAGCGATTGATCCAGCCAGGTCAGCTTTTGATTATCAAATAATCCGGTCGCTGAGGCCAAGGAATAGTCTATCAAAAATTTCCCCACTAATCGATAAATAACATACTCCTTGATACCAATGAACTTATGGGTATGCCGAAGTAGCTGAGGATCATTTTTGTAAAACCAGGCCAATTTGCATAATGGAGTCATGGCATGTAGTGGCGTTCCAGTTCTCTCATAGATAATTTTTCCAGTATTCTGTGATTTGAGCTGTTTGGCCTGTTGGTCCGCTCCGTTATCCGCCCAGATGATGCAATTGGTAAGTGGCTCACCTTTTTTATCCACCGCAATCAAGCTGTGCATGGCGCTACTAAAACTCAACGCCAGTAGTTGATGGTTTTTGTTTTCATTTACCGTATTCTTTAGCACCTCTATTGCCGATTCGAAAATCAATTGTGGATCTTGCTCGCAATAATGGGGTTGAGGAGTAATTAGAGGGTACTCCTTAACGCTTTTGCTTAGTAGCTTACCCTCTAAATTAAAAGCCAACGCTTTGGTGGAAGTGGTGCCAATATCGATTCCTATGATATAATCCATATATTTTTTGGGCTGGAGAGATAAATATAGTAAAATAGGGATTTTTAAAAATAGTTAATCCACGGGATTGTTGTAATGAGAATTGTAGTTGCCCCTGATTCGTTTAAAGAAAGCTTGTCGGCCAATGAAGTGGCATTATCCATTGAAAAAGGCATTTATAAAGTTTTTCCTGAAGCTGAAGTAACCCTTATTCCCATGGCTGATGGGGGAGAGGGCACGGTACAATCATTGGTAGACGCTACTGGTGGCCAAGTGATCAAATTGACCGTGAAGGATCCTCTGATGAGGGATATTGAAGGCTTTCTAGGGATTTTGGGTGATAAGGAAACAGCGGTTATTGAAATGGCGGCAGCTTCGGGCCTGGATTTGTTAAAAGAGGGTGAAAAAGATCCCTGGGTGACTACCACTTTTGGAACCGGACAGTTAATCAAAAAAGCCCTGGAATCAGGATCAAAGAAAATAATTATTGGGATCGGGGGCAGCGCTACCAATGATGGGGGTGCAGGGATGGCCGAAGCCTTGGGAGTGAAGTTACTGGATAGTCAGGGAAATCAAATAATCCGGGGAGGCGGGGGTTTGAAAGAGTTGACGTCCATCGATAGTTCAGGCTTGGATCCCGGAATTAGCCGTGCCCAAATTCTAGTGGCCTGTGACGTAAACAATCCATTGGTAGGAGAAAATGGTGCCAGTCAGGTATACGGTCCTCAAAAGGGGGCTGATAAAAAGAAGGTGGGGGCCTTGGATGAAAACCTAAAACATTTTGCTTCCATAATCAAACGTGACTTGGATAAAGACATTTTGGAGGTTCCTGGTTCCGGGGCAGCTGGGGGACTGGGTGGAGGTTTGATGGCATTTTTAAATGCCCAATTGAAACCTGGCTTTGAGATCATCAAAGAAATAGTGGATTTAGAACAGAAGATGAAGGGAGCAGATTTGGTGATTACCGGTGAAGGACGTATTGATTTTCAAACCCAGTTTGGCAAGACCCCTTTTGGAGTGGCCCAAGTGGCCGGGAAATTCGGAATCCCGGTAATTGCCCTGGCGGGCACACTTGGAGATGGACACCAAGTACTATATGAACAAGGAATAGATGCTATGTTTTCTATCCTCGACCGGCCTATGGATTTAAGGTCAGCTAAAAAAGATGCTCCATTACTATTGAAGAATACTGCTGAACGTATCATGAGATTATATCGGACACCGCCAAAGGGGATTCGCGGATAAATTCAGCAATATTTTTAAAAATCCATTTCATGCCTCATATTTAAAGTCTTAACAGAAAAAAATTTTAATTATGTTTAGCTTCATTAAGAATTCTACTGCACCTTTTGTATTTGTATCTGTCTTTACAATTTGGATTAGCTCATGTAGCTCCCCCTCAAAACCTACAGAATCCATGGACCCTGGAATAAAGGAATTAATTGGAAAGATGACCTTGGAAGAAAAACTGGGTCAACTTACTTTATCAGTGGGAGGAGTGGTCACCGGTCCAGCGGCATTTCCGGTGGAGCCTGAAACGTTCAAGGAAAATATCCGCAACGGTTTGGTTGGTGGATACTTCAATACCTATGGAGCCAAGTTTACCCGGGAACTACAGCAAACAGCAGTCGAAGAATCGCGTTTGGGAATTCCTTTGTTATTTGGTGCAGATGTGATCCATGGTTTCCGAACTGTATTTCCCATTCCTTTAGGGGAATCAGCCAGCTGGGACCTTGAAATCATAAAGAACTCAGCCCGTATCACTGCCAAAGAGGCTACTGCTGTGGGGATTACCTGGAATTTTGTGCCAATGGTGGATATTTCACGAGATGCCAGATGGGGTAGGGTAGCTGAAGGCGCCGGTGAGGATCCTTATCTGGGTTCTCAGATTGCCAAGGCAAGGATCCGAGGATTGCAAGGAAATGATTTAAGTGATCCTGAAAGCATGGCTGCTTGTACTAAACACTGGGCAGCCTATGGAGCACCCGATGGTGGAAGGGATTACAACACTGTTGATATTTCTGAACGATTGTTGAGGGATATATATTTACCCCCCTACAAGGCCACGGTTGAGGCGGGTGCAGCCACTTTTATGACCGCCTTCAATGAGTTAAATGGAGTTCCAGCCACGGGAAATGAATATTTGATAGAGCAAATTCTGCGTAAAGAGTGGGGTTTTACAGGAATGGTGGTCTCGGATTATAATTCAATAGGCGAATTGGTGGCCCATGGTGTTGCCGCCGATGATGCCGAGGCTGGATTGCTGTCACTCAAAGCCGGCACCGATATGGACATGGAAGGGTACATATATCAGAAGCAATTGCCCAAATTACTGGAGGAAGGTAAGGTTGATATCGCCTTGGTAGATCAGGCAGTAGCCAGGATACTAAAATTGAAATTAGATCTGGGATTATTTGATGATCCCTACAAATACTGTGATGAGGAAAGAGAAAGGAATGAACTTTTATCCGAGGAACATTTAGAAGCTGCTCTCAACGCTGCAAAGAAGTCCATTGTGTTATTGAAAAATGAGAATGATCTAGTTCCTATTTCCAA
>JAPUIM010000287.1 GCA_027297025.1 Bacteroidota bacterium
ACTGCCATGGGCCGGTTCATCATGTGGTTGGTCCGAAAATATTTCCCCACCAACTGGCATTTTATAGGTCGTCAAAGCCTGGCCAACCTCTATCGACCCAACAACCAAACCTTGATTTTAATCATTTCCATTGGATTGGGTACGGCCCTCATTACCACCTTATTCTTCATACAGAGTTTATTAATTAATAAAGTACAGATCGCTAGCATAGGAGATCAGCCCAATATGGTGCTGTTTGACATTCAAACTAAACAAAAAGAAAAAATAGCCCAATTGGCCCGCTCATTTAACCTTCCGCTTATCCAACAGGTACCCATCATTACCATGCATTTGCTGGAGGTCAAGGGCAAAACCAAGGAGCAATCCAAAGCCGATTCCCTGGAAATTCCCGATTGGGTGTATGATCGAGAATACCGGGTGACCTACCGGGACTCGTTGATCGATTCCGAAGAAACGGTGGAGGGAGCATGGACCGGTAAGGCCCCCGGACCACAGGATCCCATCATTATCTCACTGGAAGAAGTTTATGCTAAAAGAATGAAAGCGGAAGTGGGTGATGAAGTCACTTTCAATGTGCAAGGTGCAATCATCACCACCCAGATAGGTCATTTGCGCAAAGTCAACTGGAACCGGGTACAAACAAACTTTTTGATAGTATTTCCCTTGGGAGTTTTGGAACAAGCGCCTCAATTTCACGTGCTAATGACCAAAACCAACTCCAGTAAAGTTTCAGCCGATTTTCAACGTACCATGGTGAAAAAATACCCCAATGTTTCGGTGATTGACCTCACTTTGATATTGAATACACTGGATGATATACTCCAAAAGGTATCCTTTGTCATTCGATTTATGGCCTTGTTCAGTATTACCACCGGACTGCTGGTATTGGTGAGTTCTGTGGTCATTAGCAAATTTCAGCGCATCCAGGAAAGCGTGTTGTTGAGGACCTTGGGTGCCAGTAAAAAACAGATCATCAGCATCAATACACTGGAATACTTTTACCTGGGAAGTCTTGCATCTGCCACCGGTATATTACTTTCCCTGGCAGCCACCTGGGCTCTGGCTTACTTTTTATTTGAGGTGGACTTTATTCCTGACCTCACTCCCATGATAGTAGTGTACCTGGTGATCACCGGTATCACGGTCCTCATCGGAATAACCAACAGCCGCAGTGTGATCATAAAACCTCCACTGGAAATACTCCGCAACGAGATATAGTTTTTAAATCCTATCATTTATCATCAATTTTAGGGTCTTAATATGAAAATAGATATTGATAATATCAGAGCAGAAACTCCGGGTGTTCAACAGGTAAAACATTTCAATAACGCGGGTTCATCATTGGTGCCACAGGCAGTCAGTCAAGCGGTTATTGATTATTTGCGGGAGGAGGAATTATACGGGGGCTATGAGGTAGAAGCCAAGTACCAATCCCAGCTGGAAGACACCTATGTGCAGACTGCCAAACTGATCAATGCCCAACCCGGGGAGATTGCCTATATGGAAAGCGCCACCGCTGCCTGGGGTGCAGCTTTTTATGCCATTCCATTTAAAGCCGGTGATATCGTTCTGACAGGCTTGTCAGAATATGCCAGTAATTACATCCCTTTTCTTCAACTTAAAAAGAGATTAGGGCTGGAGATCCGGATCATCCCCGATGACAGTTACGGACAAATTTCACTGGATCATTTAAAGAATATGATCACCGACCGGGTCAAGCTGATCGCCATCACCCATATTCCCACTAACGGGGGATTGGTGAACCCAGCCCGGGAAATAGGGGAAATCGCCAATAACGCAGGGATCTGGTACCTATTGGATGCCTGCCAATCTTTAGGACAATATCCGGTGGACGTGAAAAAGATCGGCTGTCAAATATTATCTGCAACCGGCAGGAAATTCTTGAGGGCACCCCGGGGATCCGGATTCCTATACGTGGACGATAACATCCTGTCCCAACTGGAACCCGAGCAACTGGATATGCATGGTGCCACCTGGACCACTACCGATGGATATGAAATGCGTAGGGACGCTCGACGGTTCGAACTGTGGGAATCCAGCTATGCTCTCAAAATGGGTTTTCGGGCGGCAGTGATTTATACCCTGGAATTAGGCATTGAAAATATTTGGGAACGGGTGCAGTCCCTGGGTCAAATGTTTAGGGAACGTTTAATGGAGGTGGAGAAGGTGGAACTCCATGACAAAGGAAAGGAGAAATGTGGCATTGTGACTTTTTCAGTGAAAGAACAAGATGGCTCCCATATCAAACGAGAATTGGCTAAGCACCAGATCAATGTCTCTATCTCCCCTGCAAATAGTACTTTATTGGATATGCAAGAACGCAAACTTCCGGAATTAGTGCGCGCCTCGGTTCATTATTATAACACTGAACAGGAGATTGGGATTTTTGTAGAAAAATTATCGGAAATCGTGAGAGGTTAATCGGCCTGGATCACAGTGATGGGATCCGTGTCAATTTGATTGCTTTGGTTGCCCGCCCTATCCACAACCCAAACCGTATAAATTACCGGCTCCTGGTCAGCATTCTCCTCCAAAATTGCTACACTGCTCAACTCAATAGGCAACTCACCGGTGATGGCAATTTTCGCTCCTTCCGGCGCCAATTCCGGGATCCTGAATTGAAAGGTGACCTGGTTGCGGTTGTCCAGTACGAAAAGGTTTTTTACTTCCGGTTCATTCTCACCCAAGTCTCCGTCCCCATCTGTATAAGATATTCTAATGGTGACTGGATCGGTAAATTCCACCACCGATTCGGGACTGATGCTCAAAAATTGGATGGCGGGAATAGGAGAAATTTCCTCGGTATCTTCTTTACTGCAACCGACCCAGGCCATCATCACGGCCAGCAGTAAAATCTTGTATTTCCATTTACAGAACAAAAGCATCATTTATTGAACGATGAATGAATAAAAGTCTTTATATACAAACAAATCGTCATCCTGGGGAAATTCGGTGTCCGATTCCTGCTCCCCATCATTGGAATACACCCTAAAGTATATAGCCGTATTTTCCGGGAATTCCGAAGAATTAAAATCGGTTATCCAAAATTCTTCGTCATTAAAATTGAAATATTCTGAATCAATTGTAAGTGCCTGAGAAAAATCATCCCTTTCTGTGGAAAACCGGATCCGGTTATTAATTAAATCGGCTACCGCAGTACTGTCATCCATCACCGACACCACCAATTTGATATTTTGTTGAGGTGGCAATATAAAAGACCCGAACCGCTCAAGCCGTTGCTGGGAAAAATCCCGGTCAAAATTTTCGTTTGTGGGCACATAAAACAGGATCCTTGCCCTGGTATTGGGATAACTGCCGACCTTGTCAAATACGTCCTTGGCCCCATCAGCGATCCACTGCCGAATGGCGTCGATCAACTCATCTTCCAAAGGTACACCAATATTGTCCTGGGGCATGCGGTCGTCCTGGTTGACAAAACAGCAATTGGTCAATCGTTCGATCAGTACCGAGGCCTCCGGATCAAAGGGCACCACCCGGAAGTTAAACTCCAGGTTTTCATTGTTTTTGGTGATGGGATGGTACACCAGGGTGGAATATGTGCTTTGCACCGAACGGTAATCAGGTTCAAAATTTCCGTCATGACAGGCGGGCAGGGAACATCTGGGTTTAAATATATCGCGATGCAATCCAGTGATAGAAAATGGACTGGCCTGTTCAATTTCAGAGTTATCATCTCCATAATCGATCTGGTCGTATGGATTTTCAAAATTATCCTGGGAACAGGAATGGATGGATGCCGTCGCCACCCATATTCCAAACATCAATAATATGATAATATTTCTCCTCATAAATTTTATACAAAAGCCCCTTCCAATACACTTCCCTGCAACAGACCGGCAGATATATCAGTATCGAAACCCAGGATATTGGCAATGGTGGGCACAATATCAATGCTTTCACCGAGCTCCTGGTTGATGCCTTGGTTTTGTTTCACCACTCCCTGTGGTCCCAATATCAGGCAAAAGATCTCCCTGGAAACCGGGGTATTGGTGTGGTCAATAGCAAACCTCCCATTTTCGTCTATCACCGTGTTGGTCTCCAAATTGCGGCCGTGTTCCGGAGCAGCAATGAGAATGGTATCATTGGCCATACCCGGTATTTTTTGGATAAAATCCCACAAATGGGCCAGGGCATAGTCCGATTTCCTTAGGTTATTGCAGTAGCTGGAAAAATCATTGTGGCAAACATCCACATCCTGCATGTTGACCACCGTGAGTTCCGGTTTGAACTCCTCAATCACCTTTTCCGTGAAAAAAATGTTGGTCATGTCTCCGGACATGTTTCCCCCCGGTGGTAGGTTCCAGGGATTGACGAAAGCCCCCCTCACAGCCTCTTCAAATAATCTGGTAATGAAATCCTGGATCCGTTGCTGGTCTTTTGAAGTATTAATCACACCGGCATCCCCCGGGGTAAATTGATTGGAGAAATTGTCGTCGAAAAATCCTCGGAACTTATCCGCCTGCTGCAACTCCATATCTGAGAATTCCTTGGGATCTCCCAATACGTTAAATCCAGATTGACTAATGATGGATTGGGGCTGGATATAGTTGGCCCCATAATTAGCCCCATATCCTTGATAATTGCTGAAATTGAGGCTGGGAAATGGGCCCAGGGCATTGGAGATCCACCAGGCATTCAGAGCTGTGGATTCCGGGATGTTGTGTTTTCTGTAATATTCGAAAATGGTAGGAAAATCGGGCCTTTGGGTAATATTGATCTCAGCGCTGCTGTACACTCCGGTAACTGCGGTAGCATGGGCATTATAGTGACCCGTGGGACCAGTCTTATACCTGAACTCCTTAAACAAGGTGCCAAAATTTTGCAGGGGTAGGGAAAAAGGGTCAGGTAACGGCGATAGGCTGCCTAGCAGGTCCTGGGAAATGGCTTCGCTGCCGGGGATGATATTAGGCATCAAATTACCTTCGGATTTTTTCAGGGCCTCCAAATTCCTTACCCCTCCGGCAAACAAACAGAACACTACATGATTGACCTTTCGGGCTCCGGTTTGAGCAAACAACCGGCCACCTGGAAGAATATAGGGAGCACTGAAAGCTCCAGCCGATGCCAATCCTATTTTCCAGATGAAATTCCTTCGTTTCATTTTTTAAAACTTTCTGTACTGCTTGGAGGTCATGAAAGCATAGTAGATGATCTCCGGGTTAAAACTTTTATCCTCCTCTATTTCCTGGGTCATATGCCACAACTCAAATTCATTGGGGTCGCGGTTGTAAAATTTCTGATAGGTCACCATCACAAAAGCCTGCACATCCGATCTCATGGAAACCTCGCTGGGTATATTGACCTCGGGGTCCTTCAGGAAATTCTTGATGATCAGATCTTCAATCAGCTTTTTATCCCCAAAGGAAGCATAAGAAGTAGCCAGGTCATTGAGCTGACGGCTGTCCAGGGTTTTTCCAAACAGGTCGGAATAAGCGATTGAAATAAACTCAATGGTGGTCTTGATATTGGGTTTTTTCACCCCCTCCTGGACAATGGGCAC
>JAPUIM010000288.1 GCA_027297025.1 Bacteroidota bacterium
AGAAAGGAAAAACACCAATCCGTTTTCGCTTGAGTAGAGGATCACCGGAAGGGGGATGGTCACATGTATATCCCCTGCCGAAAATAAATGCCATTCATGAGAATCGATTATGTGATGCATGATTAGATCGGCAGGATTAAAGATTTCATCCTCTGAATCCTCCGAAGCCTGAGCTGAAAAAATACTTCCACCTACAGTTAAAAAGATCAGCAAAAATGCCCTACTAAGAGAAACTAAAGGTCTGTAATCGTGGAAGTTTGGCATCCAATCAAGATAATTTTAAGGAACCGAAATTAGACTGCAAATGTAGATATTAATGCCTCAATAAAAAATAGCCATTGATTAAATAATGAAAACCTATAAAGCATATTTTTAACGGGCAGGTCTACCCTGGATCTGCTTAATTACCCAGAATAATTCAAAGCCGGTATATATTAAATACATGATGAAAAACCACACTACGGTTTTCATGGCTTGATGTGGATTGATGTATACCAAGAGGGCTATGAACAAGATGCTGATTAATAGTTTGAGAATAATGGTGGCCCATGTATAACTAATTGACATTTGAGTTTTGTAGTGACTGGCTGATATAAATAATAGATGGACAATCAAGGTCATGAGGAAGAAGTAAATGATCATGCCCCAATAGTTATCAGGCAAAGTCATTTCAGGTATAAAAAACTGCAGGGCCATGGCAACAATCACAATACAAAAAGTCAGGAGAAGAAGGTTTAAGGCAAAAGATTTGAGTGTAGAAAGAGTAAGGCTATTCATTTTCCAAAGACTTGATCAACTTATAGATTAGTCCAACAATGGAAGTTATGGACAACAGCAATGTGAATAGGGGAAATTCAAAACCAAGATATTGGTCTAATTCCCAGCCTCCCCAGGTAGCAATTCCAATCACCAAGAGCATCTGGAACGCCAATCCTGTATATTTGAGGAAATTAGGCTGAGATCTTTTGATGTTCTTCTTTGATGCCGTTGGTTTGGGTTTCGGCCTCTCCAATTTTAATTTCCTTAATGGAAACTCCCATTTTGCAACCCCCGTTAAAGGAGGCGCCCTGCTCCACGATTAGTTTATTGGTAATGATATCTCCATAAATTACGGCTGTTGGTTTCAAAATTAATAGGTCCGATACCTCTACCCTACCTTTTACCTCCCCTGCTATTTCTGCATTTTGGGATAACACGTTACCTTCAACATGGGATGACTGGCCTAAAGCCACTTTTGATTTGGTTTTAATGTTGCCACGTACTTTCCCTTCGACCCTGATATTACCATAGGTTTCAATATTCCCTTCAAGTACAGTCCCCTTTCCAATTATATTGCTTGAATTACTAATGTCTTCGGCCACTTGTTTCTCATCATTATTGTTAAACATAATTCAACTGTTTAAAAGGTTACGAATTCTTCCGGGTTAACTGAATTACCATTAAACCACAATTCAAAATGTAAATGCGGCCCTGAAGTCAGTTCTCCTGTATTTCCGATTATGGAGATAATCTCACCAGCACTGACAAAATTACCAACTTTTTTTAAAATTGCCGAATTGTGCTTATAAATTGATATTAAATTGCTCCGGTGTTGTATTGCAATAACATACCCGGAATCGGAAAAATCAAAGTCTGCAAATAACACTGTTCCATCAGCTACACACTTTACCGGTTCATTTTCTTTGGATACCACATCCACTCCGTAATGATTTAATTGGGGATTGTAGGGTCCAGAAACAATCCCTGCTATTGGTGAAAAAAAGAAGATCTCTTGTAGTTCGGCATTATCATCATAACCGATAGTAAACAGTTCCAACTCCTCAAATTCACGCCTTAGTTGTGAGTCTATGGGATTTATCTTGTTTATATCAATCTCCTTCTCCACGCTGGCCAGTATACTGGTATCAACTTCACCCACGGATACAATTTCCGCAGTAAGAATGTCTTCCCCATTGACAATACTCTGAAAATTATTGATAAACTGATCTTTTCTGTCAACTTCTTGAGATAATGAATCAATGGCTAAGCTCAATTGAATTAGTTGTTTATTGGCCCTTAGTTGAGCATGCCGGGGATCAAACCACTGGGCCAGAACTGACTTTGATAGGTACAAGCTGGCCATCATAAAAATTACAAAAAGCGTTACCAGAAAAACTAGTACTTTTGCATAAGTGAAGCTTACAGTTGTTTTTTCAGCAAAATTTTCTTCATTGCGAATGATTAGTAAGTACCTGGTTGTTAACCAATTGGAAAATGTCTTTCTAGTTCGCACCTGGTAGAAATAATAGGCTAAAATATGTATTATTGGCTACAGTTTTATACATTATTGTATTAAAATCCGATAATTAGCCGTTAAAGCTTAAAAACATTTTGGATTTACCTTACTTGAAAAAAATATGGGTTTTTCTAAGTTCACTGATGGTGACCCTGATTATCGGTTGCTCGGCCGAAAAAAACAATGTGGTCAGTAAAACCTTCCACAATACCACCGCCAGGTACAATTCCTATTGGATCGCTAAGGAAAAAATGAAAGAAATAGAGAATTATGTGCTGGAAAATACTGAAAACAACTTCAATAAGATATTAAATATTTACCCGCGAATTGATTCTATTATTTCTAAAGGTGTCTCTACTCAGATAGAAGAATGTATTAAAAAAGCATCTATTGCTATTCAAAGGCACCAAAACAGTAAGTGGGTGGATAACAGCTACATATTAGTAGGCAAGTCCAGGTTTTACAACCTGGAGTTTACTGATGCCATTGAGACTTTCAAATATGTGAATTCCACTAGTGATGACAAAGACGCCCGGCATGAAGCGTTAGTAAATCTAATGCGCACCTTTATTGATTACAATGAATTCAATAATGCCATTGCAGTTTCGGATTATCTGAAAAAAGAGAAACTCAATAAAACCAATCTTGAACAATTATTTTTGACTCGAGCTTATCTCTATCAAAGACGAGATGATTTTAACAATATGGTAAAAAATCTGGTGTTAGCTGCACCCTTATTGACCAAGACCAAAGGACAGGCCAGGACCTATTTTATTATTGGCCAGGTATATCAAGAGCTGGGCTTTGACGCAGAAGCTTATAATAATTACGGTCTTTGTCTAAAAAACAATCCGGATTACGAGTTGTATTTTTATGCGCGATTGTATCGGGCACAGGTATTTGAACTATCCAGAAGCAGCGATATAAAGAAAGTCAGGAAATACTTTAAAAGACTTTTAAGGGACGCAAAAAACAAGGAATTCAAAGACAAGATCTACTATGAAATGGCGCAGTTTGAAATGAAGCAAGAAAACTTAGAAAATGCTATTGAGTATTACAACTTATCAGTGCGAGCCAGTACAACCAACCGAAGACAAAAGGCATATTCTTATTGGCGTTTGGGAGAAATTTATTATGAACAAAAACGAGAATATAGCTTAGCAAAAACCTACTACGATAGTGTTTTAATAGAAATGCCTAAAGACGATGAATCCTATGTTCAAATTGAAACCAGGCAAAAGGTATTGGCGGATTTTGTAGAACAATTGACAACCATACAATTACAAGATAGCCTATTGAGCCTGGCTGCCATGGATACCAGCAGCCTCTATGCCTACTTAGATTATTATATTGAGCAGCAAAATCTGGCTAGGGTAGAGCAAGAAAAGAAGGAAAAAGAAAGGGAAAAAGAGAAAAGAAGAAGCGCTAGTCGCTCACCATTCGACAATCAACAAAATCCATTTGCTCAGGGTGGTTTTTCCCGCTCTAGTTCCGGTTGGTATTTTTATAACACTTCTGCTGTGAGTTTAGGACAAACAGGGTTTTTGAGGAAATGGGGAAACAGGGAACTAGAAGATCATTGGCGAAGGTCTAGCAAGGGTTCCATAGCCGAATTTACCGACCTAAAAGTTAATAATAAGGATACCGGTACAGAGAGTGAACTAACCGGTAATAGCCTTGAAGCAACAGCCGTATCTGGTCTTAAGCGAGAGAGTTTGGTTAGTACAATCCCTTTCAGTAAGGAAGAACAGCAGGTCGCTTTGAAAATGGTTGAAGACGCGCATTACAGGTTGGGAAATATCTACAATTTTGAATTGAACGAAAAAGAGAACGCTGTCAAAACATTTGAGACTTTACTAAACCGTTTTCCAGAAACTCCCTATCAACCGGAAGTGCTTTACCTCCTTTATCTGATTTACAAGGATTTCGGAGATGATAAATACCTCACCTATAAAGATAGATTGATTTCCCTGTTTCCCAGATCGGTTTACGCCAAAATAATAAAGAATCCTCACTATAGGGAAGAGAGTCAGGCCGCCAGTGCCAAACTGAAAACCCTTTATAAAGAAGCTTATTATTACTACAAACGAGATAAATATGACACGGCTAAATATATAATACAGTTGGGGTTAAATCAATTTCCAGAAAATGAATTTAGTGACAACCTTAAGTTATTGATGGTACTAATTATCGGGAAGACTGAAAATATTTACCAATATCAGTATGCCCTTAACAAATTCAATGAAGATTACCCGGACAGTGAATTGAAAGAGTATGTAAAGCTACTCATAGTAACCTCTGAGGAATTTCAACTAGCTCAATTGCAAAATAGAAGCAAAAAGTTCATCAAAGATTTTCAGCAAATACATTCTATGGTTATCATTTACCAAAATGACCAAAAGCTCAACAAAGAATTAAATCCAACTATCACGGAATATATCAATGAGAGGTTTGAAGGAAATAATTTAAACTCGGCAAATCTGATCTTGAACGATAACAGTTCGATGATACTTATTGATAAGTTTGACGATAAGCAAAAAGCCATGCAGTTCTTTAACTTGTTGGATCGAGAAGATTCGCCATTAAACCAATTTGAAAGTGCAAAATTTCATAAATTCGTAATCACTAAAGACAACTTTCAAATTATGTATCAGCTTAAAGATTATGAAAGTTATCTTGGTTTTTTTGCCAAGCATTACACCAATTAGATAAGTGCCACCAAAAAACAAACGTGTTGTAACGATGAGAATCTTATCCAAAATATTGTGGATGGGATTTCTTTTCCTGGTGTTTATCGTGCCTCTTTATATCTATTCGGTGAGGATAAACTTCATGGACCTATATGGAGGATTACCCAGTCTCAAGTCACTGGAAAATCCTCAAAGTTCATTGGCTACGGTTATGTATTTCGCCGATGGGGTGGAAATGGGAAAATACTTTAGAGAAAACCGAAACCGGGTGAATTATAAGGAGCTGTCTCCCAATTTGATCAACGCACTATTAGCCACGGAGGACATCCGTTTTGAACAACATTCCGGCATTGATCTAATATCCTTGATCAGAGTTGCCAGGGGGATCATATCCTTCAACCTGGCAGGAGGAGGAAGTACATTATCACAACAATTGGCCAAAAATCTTTTTAGAACCAGGATGGACTTTGATGGAAAATTGGGAAAGAGTAACCGCAATCTCAAGTTAATTATAGACAAAACAAAAGAATGGATTGTAGCGGTCATTCTGGAAAGATCCTATAGTAAGAAGGAAATAATTTCCATGTACTTAAATACCGTGGATTTTGGAAGTAATTCCTTTGGAATAAAAGTAGCGGCTGAGACATTCTTTGACCAAACCCCCGATAGTTTAAATGTTCAACAGTCAGCAATGCTGGTGGGATTAGTTCAGGCCCCAACCCGACATAGTCCCATATTGAATCCGGAAAATGCTTTAAATAGACGAAATGTGGTACTGAGACAAATGTATAAATATAACTCCATTGACCAGCAGCAATACGACAGTATTAAACAGCTACCTATAGAGTTGGAATACAAAGTAGCCAGTCATAATGTGGGACCAGCCACTTATTTCAGATCGGTGGCCCGCAATTTTTTAATGCGCTGGTCAAGGGAACATGGATACGATCTTTGGGCCGATGGTTTGAGAATATACACCACTATTGATAGTCGTATGCAGGCCTACGCAGAGAGGGCGGTCACCGAGCACATTAGTCAACTGCAAGAACTATTTTATGAACACCTGGAAGGAGCCAATCCCTGGATTAATGACAAAGGAGAGGAATTGGAAAATTTCATCGCTATCATTTCCAAGCGAACACCCGTATACAAAAAATTGGTAGCGCAATATGGTGATGATACTATTACAATTGATAGGATAATGAATACTCCGAAACCACTTAAGGTGTTTTCGTGGAAGGGGGAAATCGATACTGTACTTAGTCCTTTGGACTCTATAAGGTATTACAAACATTTCCTACATGCCGGATTCATGGCTATGGATCCTAATACCGGTCATATAAAGGCCTGGGTGGGGGGTATAAATCATAAATATTTTAAATATGATCATGTAAAACAAGGAAGAAGACAGCCTGGATCTACTTTTAAGCCCTTCTTATATAGTGCGGCTATTGATAATGGGTATTCTCCCTGTTTTGAAGTTCAGGATGCACCTATTTCATTCGAAGCAGTGGGCGATCAGCAGGCTTGGAGTCCTTCAAATTCTGGTCGCAGGTTTGAAGGAGAACGAATGAATGTCAGGCAGGCCATGGGACGGTCGATGAATCGGATTGCGGCGTATATGATCCGGAAAATAGGGCCTAAAACTGTCGCCCAATATGCTAAAAGGATTGGCATACAAAGTTATTTAGCGCCAGTACCCTCATTATGTCTGGGCACCAGTGATGTTTCTTTGTACGAAATGGTAGGGGCCTACAGCACTTTTGTGAACAAAGGGGTTTGGACGGAACCCTTTTATATCACCCGTATAGAGGATAAAAATGGCAATACACTGCAAAGTTTTGTTCCAAAAACCAGGGAGGCCCTTAACGAAGAAGTAGCCTATTTAATGATATACATGTTGAGAGGAGCTACTGAAGAGGATGGTGGTACCGCTCTTGGTGTGGGGTATGACTTACTGGTAAACAATGAAATTGGGGCCAAAACTGGTACTACGCAAAATGCATCAGATGGCTGGTTTATGGGAGTAACCAAAGACTTGGTAGCAGGAGCATGGGTGGGAGGCGATGACAAACCCATTCACTTTAAAAGCTGGGTGATGGGACAGGGAGCACGAACTGCCATGCCCATTTGGAAGAAGTTTATGACAGCGGTATATGCAGATCCCACTTTGGGCGTTACCAAAGGACCCTTCAAACCACCTGTTAAAAAATTGTCAGTAGAATTGGATTGTACCAAATATTCCAATCCCTTCATAACCGAGGGCGATTCTGTACTTACCGACAGCCTATATATTGATGAACTCAAAGAAGAGGAAATTCTTTAGGTCCTATCACATAGCCTGAGTCCATTCCTGATACCCTATCTTTACAATAAGATGGATTCAACATCTTTTTCGAAAAAACAAACAAACAAGATCTCCGATTCACCCGGTGTCTATAAGTTTTTTAATAAGGACAATGATTTG
>JAPUIM010000289.1 GCA_027297025.1 Bacteroidota bacterium
CTTGGGTAAATAAATTACTACTATGCCACAGTATATTGACCTTTTCGCGATGGGTAGGTCTCTAAAGGCAGAGCTTTTTTGACGTAGTTTGGACAACCCAATAAATACGTAGTCATCGATTTTTGCCATACCTCGGACAAATCCATCAAACCGGTTAACTACTTCATAACTTCCTTTTTCCACATCCACACAAATCAGTTCACCAGTAGCGGAAAGTAAAGCATATAATTTTTCATCGTAAAGACGGGGAGTGTGAGGCATGCCTAACCCCTGGACTATAATTTCCTTACTGGGTATGTCCATTAGTATGCCTCCCTCAATTTTGTTGTCCCGCCAGCCTTCCAATGTATCGGTATTTCCCAAAGCAGTTACATATTTGGGTGCGCCGTTTTCCATGGCCATTCCATTGAGATGACAACGGTCTTCAGGAGCCAATTTGGAAATAAAATTGGGCTGCCATTTTGGAGTAAAGCTATATTCATCATTGATCAGGGCGATACAGGAAAATCGGGTGTTCACTGCCCACAGTCCCTCATCTCCCCAGCTCATATCGTGGATGTCAACCTCTCCGCAATAGTAATTGGCCCGAGGTATATACAATCCATCATAGGTTTTGGGTTGTTTGGGATATTTAGGGGCTAATCCAGGAGAATTGGCTAAAATCACAATCTCATCTTTGGTGGCTATTGCCATTTGATGGTTTTTTAAAGCTAGACCCATGGGTTTGGGAAAATTGCGAGGGAGTTGAACTAAGTCTTCAGGCCCGGAGGCACTTAAAAAAATGACTTTTCCCGCTTGATAGGTGGTTATGGCCAGGGTACAGTTGAGCTGTTGAAGAAGTTCCGGAATATTGGGGGAATAGGTGCAACTGAAAGGAGGTAATGGTTTTTGCATAGATGTTTTTCCGTGGATATTATTCAAATATATCTATTTTATAAAAACCAAAACTATAAAGAGTGATGTTCGGAAGAACATCGCTCTTATAATTGTAAAATTTGATAAAATCAGTTTTTTATTAAACGCCTCTAAAGCCACTAAGTCCTTAAAATCAAGATCATATATCTAAAGCGCTTTGGATTTACAAAATTGAGCCTACAAATAATCTGCGACTAATTCCAAGATGAGGTGGTAGGATGGCCAAAACCTAAATGCCATGAAAGCGTTATCATGATAAATTCAATTCATCAATGGCTGAACAATTAATCATCTCCACCACTTCCCATAAACAACAACGGTATGATCAATTATTACCTCAACTAGAAGCCCTGGTTGATGGGGAATCTGATCTGATTGCCAATCTCTCCAATATAGCCTCGGTCCTGAAATATGGAATGGGCTTTTTTTGGGTAGGATTTTACCTGGTGAAAGAGGAGGAGATGGTGTTAGGTCCTTTTCAGGGCCCGGTGGCTTGCACCCGGATACCCTTCGGCAAAGGGGTCTGCGGACAAGCCTGGAAAAACAAGAAAATTATTTTGGTCCCCGATGTCGAGAAGTTTCCCGGGCATATCGCCTGCAGTTCTGAATCTAAATCCGAAATTGTTTTGCCTGTTTTAAAAGACGGTGAAGTTAAAATGGTTTTGGATGTGGATAGTCAAAAATTAAACAATTTTGACAAAACGGATCATAGCCAACTATCCAGAGTGGTTAAGGTTGTCGAGAATTTGTTGATAGTGAATTAGATAAATTCTGCCAGTACCGTTTTACCGGCCCGGGTCTTTTGGCCCAGATTTATCTTTATTTTGGCATCGGTAGGTATCAGGACGTCAACCCTTGAACCAAACTTGATAAAACCGAACTCATGTCCCTGGGTCACTTCTTGCCCTTCTTCAATGTACCATTTGATCCTCCTGGCCAATGCCCCGGCAATTTGCCGTACCAAAATTTCCGGTCCATCGTCTAACTGTACCACCATTGTAGTGTGTTCATTTTTGGAACTGGATTTTGGATGCCAAGCTACCAGGTAATTGCCTGAATGATATTTGAAATATTTTACCGTTCCAGACACAGGACTGCGGTTGATATGCACATTAAGTGGAGACATGAAAATGGAAATCTGCATACAACTCTGATTGAAGTACTCGTTTTCCATCACTTCTTCTATGGCTACTATTTTACCGTCTGCAGGAGCAAGTATCTGATTTTCGTCTTCCAGGGTAACTACCTTTGGGTTCCTGAAAAATTGCAGTATCAATAAGAAAAACAAACTACTCCCAATTATTAAAAACCGAGAGGGTAATAGGTTAGCAGGGAAAAAATGAATGTATAACAGGTTCAATGATATTAGCAAGAATACCAGAAAAATCAGAATTTTTCGCCCCTCTTTATGGATCTGCATTTTCACTCTTTGATCTTTTACTTAATTTAGTAATTTTTCCACGAATATTTAAAAACCACCTCGATATTTGTAAGTTTTGGCCACTTTATCAATAGCCACAATGTAGGCTGCAATACGCATTGATACATTATAAGATACGGCTGTATCGTATACTTTGTTGAAAGAATCCTTCATGATCCTGTCAGACCTGCGGTTAACTCGCTCTCCGGTCCATTTGTAACCCATTCGATTTTGTACCCATTCAAAATAAGACACTGTCACCCCTCCGGCATTGGCTAAAATGTCTGGTACCACCATGATCCCCTTACTGTGAATAATGTCATCGGCTTCGGCTGAGGTAGGTCCATTTGCCCCTTCCACAATTAGTCGGGCCCTAATTTTATCTGCATTTTGGGAGGTAATCACATCTTCCTTGGCGGCAGGCACAATCACATCCACCGGCAATGTGAGTAGGTCTTCGGGATTCAAACTTTCTGCTCCCTCATATCCCTTCATTTGGTTTTTATTTTTATCCCGATGTTCCATGGCATCCTTCAGGTTTACCCCATTCTCGTTGTAATAAGCGCCGGATAGATCACTTATGGCAACTACCTTTACCCCCCGTTCTTCCAGTAACAACCCAGCATGAGAACCGACATTGCCAAATCCTTGAATGGCACAGGTGGCATTATAGGGGTTTATTCTGAGTTTTTCCATAGCTGAAAGTGCCGATACCATTACTCCCCGGCCGGTAGCTTCAACCCTGCCTAAAGAACCTCCCAAAACCAATGGTTTACCAGTTACTACAGCATTAATAGTGGTACCATGCGCCCTCGAATATTGGTCCATCATCCAAGCCATTTCACGGGGTCCGGTGCCCATGTCAGGTGCAGGAATATCCCGGTCTGTACCAAATACATCAATCATTGCTGTAGTATAAGCTCTGGTTAATCGTTCGACCTCCCCCGGTGACATTTGATAGGGGTTGCATCTGATCCCTCCTTTGGCCCCGCCATAGGGAATATCAACTACAGCACACTTCCAGGTCATCCAGGCAGCCAGAGCTTTTATCTCATCCAAATTCACCTCCGGATCGTAGCGAATTCCTCCTTTTGAAGGACCTAATATATTGGAGTGAATCACCCTATATCCTTCAAAGACAATAAGGGCCCCATCATCCATGGTGATGGGCAATGACACTATAACTTGCTTGGCAGGAGATTTTAATACGTTATACACCTCGTCGTCCAGACCCAAATGCTGAGAAGCAACTTGGAACCTGGACATCATAGACTCGAACGGATTTGCCTTATCCGTTATGGGAGCCGGTTCAATGTAAGCCATACTAACAGGAAAATGAGTTAATGTTGTTGTGATTTGGACGCGAAATTACGAAAATCCACCCATTTAATGTTATCTAATTAGGGTAAATAAATGACTGTTAATGGATCAGAACAATTTCAAAAAAGCTGCAATGAACGGCGTTGATAATAATAGTCCGTCAAAACGGTCCAGGAATCCACCGTGCCCGGGAATTGCGCTTCCAGAGTCTTTTATCTCCATACTGCGTTTAAAAAGGGACTCAACCAGATCACCGTAGGTGCCTACGACAACAATAATGGCTGCGATTGTGAACCACTGCCATTGCAGTAAGTGTTGGAAAAAATAAGACAGGCCATAGGCCACTAAAAAGGTGATAATGGTCCCTCCAATACTCCCTTCCCATGATTTTTTAGGGGAAATCCTGCTGAAAAGTTTGGTTTTACCAAAATTAATCCCTGCAAAATATGCTCCGGTATCATTCGCCCACATAAGTAAAAGACATCCCAATACTATCTGAAAACTATAATACCCAGGCGCAAAGGCAATAAAATTTAAAAGAGAGAAAGGTATGGCCACGTAAATGATACCTAAAAAGGTGAAGGCGATATTAGTAAATGGTTTTTCGTCAGATTTCCTGTATAATTTGATGAGGAAAACAAATGAGAGTATGGGAAAAAGCAGGAAGTACAAATCTCCCGAAAGCATGGCTTTTTCCACCAGAAAGGTCAGGGTAAAAATGGAAAGTCCGGAGAACGTCCCCCAGAATTTAAGTGGGATTTTTCCATCTAAACCAACCAGTTGGTAAAACTCCAGCTGTGACAACATACAAATCAAGAAAAAGATTCCAAAAAAAGACCAGTCTTGCCATACGATAGAGGAAATCATAACCGCGACCCCCACAAGAGCGGCAATTATCCTTTGGGTCAGGTTATTGAATCTATTTAAAATCGATATCATCCTTAATGATCTTTATAGCTTGGAGAACGTGATCAGGAGAAACATGAATCTCATAATAACCGAAATTGTTATAGCTGGAATCCCTACGGTTGATAATCACAGGCTTAAGTTCATGGTTTTCCAGAATCAGTTTGACCAACTCTACTTTATGTAGTTGTTCGTGGTAAAAAACTTTTTGCCAATTATTCATATGAGCCTGTGGGATTTGTATGCATCTTGCGAAAATAAAAAATCATTGAGAAGGTAATGATAGCAAATAGGATCACCGGCAGTGGACTTATTTCTCCGGTAGATTCAATATCAAAATCAATGATCCCCAGTTGAGCAAAATACACTAAAGATATTGTAAATCCATTATTCACAAAATGAGCGATGATAGGGACCAATAAATTTTGTGACCAAAAATATAAGTAACCGAATAATGCACCCAACAGTATTCGAGGCACCAGACCATAAAATTGTAAATGAAAAGCGCTAAATGCCACCGCCGTGACCCAAATGGCCAAATGAATATTCTTAAATAGGAAATTAAATTGATTTTGGATCAAACCTCTGAAAAATAGTTCTTCACCCACTGCCGGAATCACTGCGATCACTATCAGGCCTAATAGAAACTCCCAAGGAGAATCAAACAAGGTTAAGTATTCAGTCAGTTCTTTAAACAAGTGTTCGTTTTGGGAGGCCCATTGTTCAAATGAAGAAAGGAATTCTGGTAATTTGACATTGGCATTCCATTCTATGAAAGGGGCATTGACTACCATAAAACAAATAACGATTACACCAGTCAGAAATAGAGCACCCGGAACAACCTTCTGCTGAAAGAAATGGGATACTGGATGTATACCAACCCTTTGTAGGTATAACCATGGTATGACAATAAATCCAACCAAGGTAGTGATGCCTTGAATTATGTAAATGGGAACTTTCGCCTCGGGGTGAGACAGGGGATCACCCAAAGCCTGAATTAATTGGTTGAATTCGAGGCCGAAAAAGGGGAGAACCAACAACATACCCAAAATAGGGCCTATTGCCAAAAATCCACCTACCCCAAACAGTAGAAGTATCAAGAATGCATGAAGGGGTAGTGGTGACTGGGCTAATT
>JAPUIM010000029.1 GCA_027297025.1 Bacteroidota bacterium
GATATTACCTCAAAGAACCACCAAAAAGTAAAAAAATTCCTTTCTAACTTTGATAAGGTTGAAAAAAAAATGAGACGGGTTGAGGAAAAGGATAAAATTAGGAATTTCCAACCGGTGATTTCGGGAAATGAAATCATGTCAACCTTCAATTTATCGCCATCTAAGGTGATAGGCGAAATTAAAGACCAGATCAAGGAGGCTATTTTGGATGGAAAAATCAAGAATACCCATCGCGAGGTTTATAATTTTATGATAAGGGTGGCAGCAGAAAGAGGATTGACCCCGGCAAAAAAATATTCCCAAGTTTAAAAGATTTGATTAATTTTGGCCTCTCAGTTTGAAAAATTATTATATGAAAAACTTTATTTTTACCGCCCTAATTGTTTTAAGTAGTGCATTGTTCACCAATGGGATAGCACAGAATTTACCTAAGGTTCAAGATTCACTTGATTTTCAACGCCAAATGATGATATATCAAAGTGCAGTCAGGTATAGTGATTTTGATGTGGCCAAAGGCGCTTTATATAATCTAATTTCAATTGCCCCCGGCGCATTATCTTTGTACGATTCCTTAGCCCTCTTGTATTTTGAGTCCAAAAGATTCGCTTCCACAGCATTATTGTGTAAGGACATTTTACAGTTCAGTCCCACCAATTCATTGGCAAACGAATTGAGTGCCATTTCTTATGAAAACCTTGGACTCAAAGACAGGGCTTTGCAAAATTACGAATCATTGTACCTCCAAAGAAACGATATTTTTACGCTTTACAAAGTCGCGTTTTTGCAGTATGATTTAGAACGATACAAGGAATCCAAAACCAATGCAGATATTATTCTAAGTAATAAAGAAGCAGAGGAATTGAAAATATTTTTTAATATAGAAAACAATCAGCAGCAAGAAATTCCCATGAAAGCTGCAATTTTTAATCTAAAAGGACTTATTGCTCAGGCCGATCAGAACAAGGAGGGTGCTGAAAAATTTTACCGCCAGGCTTTGTTGCTGTCCCCCGAATTTAATCTGCCCAAAAATAACCTGAAGGAGTTAAATAAATAGCTTAGAAACAATCCTTTCCTGTAGATTAATATAAAATTTATAAATTCAAAGGTTCAGGGTTGATGCAACCTTGACAACTGATTACTGTCTTTTTCTCAGATAAGCTAAATGGAGGCGCTCGAATTTAGTATTCATCGTGACATTGTTGAACAATGTATTGCGGGTGATAACCAGTCACAGTATGAACTCTATAATCTATACAAAAAGGCCATGTTCAATATCTGTTATCGAATGGCCAATGATCGTGAGGAGGCAGAAGATATGTTGCAAGAATCATTTATAAGCATTTTCAAGAACATCGGAAACTATAAAGGGACCGCTACCATCGGTGCCTGGATCAAAAGAATTGTGGTGAACACCTCTATCAATTACCTTAAAAAGAAACGGTTACAATTGATTCCACTAGAAGATGCTCACCATGAACGGGAGGAAGAACCTACCACAGATTGGGAAAATGTACAATTGCAGGTACAATCTATAAAACAAGCAGTTGCACAATTACCCGATGGCTACCGAATCGTATTCTCTTTGTATGCGATGGAGGGTTATGATCACAAAGAGATAGCTGAGATATTGGGTATCACCGAATCCACC
The DNA here is from genome assembly GCA_027297025.1 of Bacteroidota bacterium. Classification (GTDB taxonomy): domain Bacteria; phylum Bacteroidota; class Bacteroidia; order Cytophagales; family Cyclobacteriaceae; genus JAPUIM01. The sequence goes on from JAPUIM010000029.1 coordinate 1,649, forward strand.
TCCAAATCCCAGTATAATCGGGCCAAAGGAAAAATTAAACTTCTACTAAAACAGGAGGGCTAATGATGAAGGATGAACTGGAAAAATTTATAAAAAAGAACCGCACCGAATTTGATTCGGAGTTACCCTCGGAAAATGTGTGGGACCGCATTTGGAAATCGATGTATGGTACCAACAAACCTAGAGCCGGCAATTATAATTGGATATGGAAAGCTGCGGCCATACTTCTATTTGCCACAAGCTCCTATTTACTGATAGAAAGAAATTATAAGCAAAGCCCGGTTTCGGAACCCCTGAGTTCCATACAATGGGATGATCAGTTTGAAGAAACTGAGGCTTATTACTTTTCATTAATTGAAGAAAAAAGGGAAGTGGTGAAAAAGCTGGGGAGTGTTGACACACAATTATTTTCAGAGTTTGATAGTGAGCTGGCAAGCCTGGATTTAATGTATGGGGAATTAAAACATGAGTTAATAGCTACCGGAAATCAAGTGATTATTGACGCCATGATTGCCAATCTTCAATTGAGGATTGAACTTTTAAATCGTGAATTCGAAATACTCAAAAAAATAAAAACTCAAAAAAATGAACATCATCATTCCATATAAAAAATTTCTGGGACTGACATGGATTGCGATCTTGTCTATTCAATGGTCACTGGCACAAGATTTCGATGAAAAGAAAACCATTACCAAATCCTATCAAGTAGATAAGGATGCAAATTTATCTATTGAAAGCAGATTTGGAAAAATACATATAGATACCTGGGAGAAAAACCAAATAGATGTAGAAATCACCATACAAGCTGAGGCGAGAAGCAGGGAACGAGCCAGGGAAGTCATAGATCGGATCAAGATAGATATCTTCGATAATAGTCCTACCGATATACAGTTCGTAACCCGCATTAGAGATGATTTAAGTCGAGATGGGAGGAACAGATTTGAGATCAACTTCCGAGTCTCCATGCCCCAAACAAATTCCCTGGAAATAAGTCATAGCCATGGCGATGTTTTTGTGGACGATGTAAAAGGGGATGTGGATATTGATTTGTCCCATGGACAATTGCTTACCGAAAAACTTACCGGTAGATCAAGAATTGATATTTCCCACGGTAATGGGGGCAGGATCTTGGAGATGACCAAAGGAAGATTAAAGATCCATCATTACCGAAGGTTAAGGGCCGGTACCTTGGGCAATGTAAATCTCACCTTGGAGCATTCGGATTTGGCAATAGAAAACTCAACAGAGTTAGATGCAGAAATTCGACATTCACAGTTTGAGATCGAGAATTCGGGCAACCTAGTGCTCGATTGTGCTCATAGTAATTTGGGCGTAGGACAAAGCAACAATATATTGGTGGACCTTCAACACTCGGAGATCGAAATAAACAATCTCTCCAAAGTGATAGAAGCAGACGTAAATCATAGTGAGATCAGATTAAGAAAAGTAGCGAAAGACTTCGAACTGATTGATCTAAATGGCAACCACAGTTACTTCAATATCAATGTGGAAAATAATGCTGACTATTCGGTCGATGTTAGATTAAACCATGGGAGAATGAGATACAATTCTGATGAAATACCCCTCAACTACGTAGATATTCGCAACAATACAGAGCGATATAAGGGTAAAATAGGGACCGGCGAGGGGACCATTAGAGTGGTCAGTAGCCACGGTGATTTGAGACTGAATTTGGTAGACTAACCGCTTAAAAGTCAGAGGATTTTAACTCAAACTTGTCAGTTTTTGAATCCAATAATTTTCCCTTTTCACATTTCAATATCCGGGCGGGATATTTGTTGAGCAAATTGTGATTGTGAGTTGCCATAAGAATGGCGGCGCCACCCTTATTAATCTCCAAAAATAGCTTCATTATTCCATCGGATACATCAGGATCAAGATTTCCGGTAGGCTCGTCAGCAATTAGCAAAACCGGTTCATTGATTAATGCCCTGGCAATTACCACTCTTTGTTGCTCTCCTCCGGATAATTGGTGGGGCATTTTGTCGGATACACTTCCCAAACCTACCCGCATTAAAACTTCTGCCAGTCTCGCCTTTATTTTCGATTTTTCCTTCCAACCGGTGGCTTTCATTACAAAATATAGATTCTCGGCTACCGTGCGGTCATCAAATAACTGAAAATCCTGAAAGATGATTCCCAATTTCCGCCTTAAGTAAGGCACCTTGCTTTTTTTTATGCTTTTGATATCATAACCGGCTACGTTAATATTTCCGACCTTCAAGGGTAGATCAGCATAAAGACATTTTAATAAAGTGGTTTTCCCACTACCAGTTCGGCCCACTATGAATACAAATTCACCTTTTTCAATTTCAAAATTCGTATCGCTGAGTACTGGGTTATCATCCTGAAATATGGTCGCGTTGGCAA
>JAPUIM010000290.1 GCA_027297025.1 Bacteroidota bacterium
GAAGATAGAAGACGCCTGATCAAAGCGCTGGTCAATCTTTTTAAGTCTTCCACTTTATATTGCATCCCATGCTTTGTTTCTGATGGCTTTCCACCGGTTTATCATTTATTATATTATTCAATGCCGACCTAATATCATTACCAGTGACCGGGATATCATTGCCGGGACGGGATCCATCTAACTGACCACGGTAAACACATTGCATGTCTTTATCAAAAATGTAAAAATCCGGAGTACAGGCAGCATCGTAGGTTTTAGCCACTTCTTGTGTTTCATCAAACAAATAAGAAAAAGGGTAACCTAAATCCAGCGCATTCTCTTTCATTTTCTCAGGAGCATCATCCGGATAATTTTCAATATCATTGGAACTAATGGCGATAAAAGATATATCCTTAGGAATATAGTCATTGGATAATTTGACCAGTTGCCGTTCAACGTGTTTTACATATGGACAATGGTTGCAAATAAACATGATAACCGTGGCAATATCTGATTTTAATGTTGACAGCATTTCCATTTTTCCAGTCTTGGTATCCACTAGTTGAAAATCCGGGGCTTTTGTACCCAATGGCAACATATTCGAGGGAGTCAGGGACATAATGTAATAATAGTTTTGAATCCTAAATTTACGCCTATTAAAAAAAATCCACCTATAGATCTCAGTTTTGTCGGTGATAATAACTGGGAAGAATGACCAACAACAAGGCAGCTGAAATAATATGCATGGGAATGGTTAAACCAGCAAATCCAGGAGGAACAGGACTACCATCAGGCATTGTGGACGAAAGAGGGGCGAGCAAACTGAATAAGGTAAACATGATAGCTCCCACTATAAATACCACCCTGTGATTCTTGGTGTAAAAACACAATCCGAAATAGACCATCCCAGCCAATAAACAGGGCAAAAAAGAAGCCAATGTAATGGTGGTAATGTTCACATACTCCGAAATCGATATACCGGTTAGCTGAGTATATATAATACTGTAAATATTGTTCAATAGTACTCCAGCCAATCCAGCAATAGCGCCTCCACCCAATGACATAAGGAAGGCAGACCTTTGGGACAATGCGATCGATTCGTTCTGATCGTTTATCAACTCCATAGAACTTTGCGACATTGTATAGACTAAATATAACTATAATTTTGAATTATTGTGAGCAAAATTTTATTTAGCAACCGATATTTATATTATTGATTGGTCCACTATAATTTCTGGTGTTTTGTGTACATTTTGTGATATTGTAAATGGAGATACCGATGCGTATGTGGTCTTTGAAGATGATCATACCACTACCTTTTTAGACCGACGACCTCTTTTCCCAGGGCATTGTCTCCTGATACCAAAAGTTCATTACGAAACTATTAGTGAACTTCCAACAGAATTAATTCAGCCGGTTTTTGAAAATGTTCGTTTCATTTCCGATGTCATAAAACTCACCTTTACATCGGAAGGCACATTCATAGCAGTGAACAACAAGGTAAGTCAAAGTGTCCCCCATATGCATGTACATATCGTACCTAGAAACAGAAAAGATGGTTTAAAAGGATTTTTCTGGCCTCGAAATCCTTATAAAGACCCACAACATATGCTGGATACAGCCAATAAGATACGTGAAATCATACGATCATCAAGAACCTAACCGGTTAAAAGCGATCAAACATTAGCCATTTGGTTGTTAAAAATTATTTGCTACAATACAAAATTATATATCATTAATAATATCAATCTACCATGAAAGTCACTTATTACGGTCATTCCTGTTTTGGAATTGAAACTCAAGGCCAACACATTTTATTTGATCCTTTTATTACCCCCAACCCTTTGGCTTCAGCTATTGATATATCGAATATCAAGGCAAATTATATATTGGTTTCCCATGGCCACCAGGATCATGTTGCGGATGTAAAGAGCATTGCGCAAAACACTGATTCATTGGTCATCTCCAATTTTGAGATCATCAATTGGTTTGGATCCAAAGGTGTTGCCAAACTGCACCCCATGAGTATTGGAGGACAAAAAAAACTGGATTTCGGCAAGATTAAATATGTAAATGCTATTCATGCCAGTAGTATGCCCGATGGGACCTACGGGGGCAGCCCAGGTGGTTTTGTGGTAGATTGTGAAGAAAAGAAATTTTACTTTGCAGGAGATACAGCTCTCACCTATGATATGAAGCTGCTAAAGGAATTTCATCAGCTCAACTTTGCCTTCCTACCCATAGGCGATAACTTTACCATGGGCGTAGATGATGCTATACTGGCCGCTGATTTCATCGGTTGCACTAAGATAATTGGCATGCATTATGATACCTTTCCCTACATTGAGATTGACAAGGAAGAAGCGTTGGAAAAATTCCAGAAGGCGGGTTTGGAGCTTATACTATTTATTATTGGTGAAACTAAAGAATTATGAAGTTGAACAATAAAGGATATAAGTGTTTTCTCAATCCTTTTTTTGCCTAATTTTTGTATTTCATTACCCGTTCTCTCAAACTATCTCTGTCGGTAGTAATGCTAGGATCACTGAAAATACTCTTCGATAATTCCCCAATCACTTTTTTATTGAATCCAAGCTTAGCGGCCATTTCCTGACAGAAGACGATTTCACTTTTATATACCTGACCATCAATCTTCATCAACTGTACTATATTATATAAATATTCAAATTTTTCATCTTCAGTCAAGTTATCTAAAGAACCAATGGGTTTGGGATGGTATATAATCTCATCTACTTCTTCCTTGGTCATTCCGTTAGCTTGCCCGATATGGTGTAACATTCTGCTTTCCTCATCGGTAAATTCATTATCGGAGGAAGCCAATTGACTCAACACATTTAGTTGCTCTTTTAACATGATAAGGATAGGTTTAAATTTTAATATCTCATTTTGGAAATTGAATATAATAAAATGAATTGGAATATAAAATGCAATATACTCCAACCGGGACAAACAGACAATTTCCCATTAAATTCCTAATCGGAACCTAATTCCACATCTATATTTTCAGAAATTATCCTGGAAATCTCTTCTAATTGGCCTTTGTTAAAAAGTTCTTCAAGATCCGCAAGCTTATACTTATCGTAATCGGCTTTGTAATTGATATAGTCGGAGAACCTTAGGCCTTTGATTGTGCGTGGGTTGATGGATTCTCGGAATCTTAAACCACCATCATCAGTGAGATAGGAATAGGCAAAATAATCCATGGTTTTATTTTCACTATGGAACCAATAAATGAAAACATCCTGGAAATCTTCTCCTCCGCTTTCCTGTTCAAATGTAACTTCCACCTTATCATAAAGTTCTCCCCTGATGATGGATTGGCCAAGGTATTTTTTGTATACCGCCGGATCATTCAATCCAAAAGGTAATTGAACAAAATACAATACAGAATTCACAGAACGAGAATACCTGGCTTTAAAATCATCCTTTAAGGGCATTTCAACCTCCCCTACCATTCTTTTAAATCCCTCATTGTTTAACACATCGGTTATTATTACAGGTTTTGCCTTTAAGGTATCCTGGAAAATACGCTCATAAATGAAACTACTTTGATTACGAGATGAGGTATAACGGCGTCCTCGAAAATCGAATTCAATATGAGCGGTATTATACTTATCCCCCCCGTGAACCTCTATGGCTGCATCGACAATTTGCCGGGCTTGGGAATCTGAAAGTGGCTTTTCCGATTCAGAGGAATTTTCAGTTTTATAACCGGATGGATTGGAACAAAATGACAGTGCTAATGTCAGCACCAGGCATTGTAGCCAATAAAAAATCATTCTTATTTTCATAAGGAATTACTTTATCACTCTTACTATAATTATTTATTCAAGGAAAGAATTCAACTATCAAACCGCAGCGCCAACAAAAAAGGAAGCCTATCGCCTCCTTCTTTTATCCTTTACTATCTTTTTTTTCCTTTTCGGTCTTTTTTTTCTTAATCTTTAGCTTAAGTTCGTCACTCTTGCCATCATAGTCGGCCACTATTATGTCACCATCTGCAACAGCCCCTTTGAGGATTTCCTCGGCCACCGCATCTTCCAGATACTTTTGAATAGCCCGGTTTAATGGTCGAGCCCCATATTTAGGGTCATAACCTTTGTCAGATAAGAAGTCCTTAGCCTTTGCACTTAATTCTACTTTGTAACCCAACGACTCGATACGAGCAAATAATTTGGATAGGGTAAGATCGATGATTTCATGAATATGCTCTCTTTTGAGTGAATTAAAAACGATCACATCGTCCAGTCTATTTAGGAATTCAGGGCTAAATGTCTTTTTTAAAGCATTTTTAATGGTGGTCTTCATTAGGTCATCCATGCCTTCCTTCTTTGCTTGAGTGGCAAACCCCACACCGGCGCCAAAATCCTTCAGGTCACGAGATCCAATATTGGAAGTCATGATCAAAATGATATTTCTAAAATCCACCCTACGCCCCAGACCATCGGTAAGAATACCGTCATCCAGCACTTGAAGTAACAAATTGAAGACATCGGGATGGGCTTTTTCTATTTCATCAAGCAGTACCACACTATAGGGTTTCCTTCTAACCTTTTCAGTAAGTTGACCCCCTTCTTCATATCCAACATATCCTGGAGGAGCTCCCACCAACCTGGAAACCGAAAACTTCTCCATATACTCACTCATATCAATACGAATCAAGGCTTCGTCCTTATCAAATAAGTAAGTTGCCAATACTCTTGCCAATTCGGTTTTACCTACTCCGGTAGGGCCCAGGAATACAAAAGAGCCTATTGGTTTTCTGGGATCTTTTAAGCCTACCCTGGTTCTTTGAATCGCCTTGGTCAATTTACCTATGGCTTCCTCCTGACCAACCACTTTGTTTTGCAATTCTACTCCCATCTCCAAAAGTTTTACACTTTCATTTTGTGCGATCCTTTGAGTCGGGATGCCGGTCATCATGCCTATCACTTCAGCTACGTTTTCCTCAGATACCGTATATCTTTTGGTCTTGGTCTCTTGTTCCCATTTGGCTTTGGCCTTATCAAGCAATTCGATATGTTTCTTTTCTTTATCCCTCAATTGTGCGGCCTCTTCGTACTTCTGGCTTTTAACCACCCGATTTTTCTCTTTTTTAATTTCTTCGATAGCATCTTCCAGCTTCACTATTTCATCGGGCACGTATATATTATTGATGTGAACCCTAGATCCCGCCTCATCCAGTACATCGATGGCTTTATCGGGAAGAAAACGATCACTGATATACCGGTCGGAAAACTTCACACAAGCATCTATTGCCTTTGGAGTGTAAATTACATGATGGTGGTCTTCATATTTGTCTTTAATATTCTCCAGTATCTCCATGGTTTCTTCAACGCTAGTGGCATCTACCATAACCACCTGGAACCTGCGGGCCAGTGCACCATCCTTTTCGATATATTGTCTGTATTCATCTAATGTGGTAGCACCTATACACTGAATCTCACCTCTGGCTAATGCGGGTTTGAACATATTGGAAGCATCCAATGAGCCCGAAGCTCCACCTGCACCCACAATAGTATGCAGTTCATCTATAAACAAAATCACATCGGGTGATTTTTCTATCTCATTCATTACCGCTTTCATCCGCTCCTCAAATTGACCCCGGTACTTGGTACCTGCCACCAAGGATGCCAGGTCTAAGGTGACTACTCTCTTTCCGAATAGAACACGAGATACTTTCTTCTGAATGATTCTCACTGCTAAACCTTCGGCAATGGCGGTTTTTCCCACTCCAGGTTCGCCAATCAGTATTGGGTTATTTTTCTTTCTCCTACTTAAGATCTGTGCAACCCTTTCAATTTCCTTCTCTCTACCCACTATCGGGTCAAGTTTGTCATCCTCCGCCATACGAGTCAAGTCCCTACCAAAATTATCCAACACCGGAGTTCTGGATTTTTCCGTTCCTTTAGAACTGCCACTAGAACCACCACCTTCTCTACCTCCACCTGAAGAAGATCCTCCGAAAATCTTGGAAGAATCATCATCACCTTCATCGGGATCGGAAGTAGCCATGGGATTCTCAGTTTGATATTCCAAGAGTTCCTTCACCACATCGTAATTGATATCAAATTTGCTCATTATTTGGGTAGCAATATTATCCTCATCCCTTAAGATAGAAAGCAATAGATGTTCGGTACCAATTAATTGGCTTTTAAAAATCTTGGCTTCCAAATAGGTTATTTTTAGTACCTTTTCCGACTGCCTGGTCAAAGGAATATTGGCCAGGTTTTTCACATTTGAGGTGGCTGTTCCTTTAGTAGATTGTTCAACAGAAGCACGCAATTCATCTAACAAAACACCTAACTTCTTCAAAAGTCCTACAGCCACTCCATCTCCCTCCCGGATCATGCCCAACAAGAGATGTTCGGTACCAATGTAGTCATGGCCCAATCGAAGCGCTTCCTCCCTGCTTAAAGAGATCACTTCTTTTACTCTATTGGAGAATTTGGCTTCCATATTTTAGGACAAATTTAGGTGTTGTACTTAATGTATCTTAATTGATAAAGATGCAATAAAATTCATTAAGATTAAAGTACTATAACGAAATAATAATATCATTTGTTCTTCATTCTTTCAATACTGATTTTTTCAAAATTGTAACCGATTCCGGTCCCTCACAAAACAGAAGATCTATGATACTTAAGTTTCCCACAAATTTGTTACCGAAAATTTGATTATAGGAAAAAGGATAATAAAAATCATTATTCATAAAAGACTTTTTGGGATGCACCTTGGATCTTAAGTCAAATAGATCCGAATTCAATTGCTTTCGGTATTGGTCGGTAATGTCAAGCTCTGGTTTTAAATTCATCAAATTCAAACACTCCTGTAACAACTCTTCATTCAAATCCCATAGATACCGGTGGTTTTTTTCAATTATTCCCAAAATTGAATCAGCATAAAATTGAAAGAACGGTGCATTTCCATAAGAAGATTGGATACTCCTGCAATGATCTTTCCTCCAGTTTTGATTATTTTCAATTTTCATCTCCTTAATGGCCATCTGGCGCCACGGTTTTTTGATGGGTACCGATAGTTCGATCACCTTATTTGAGGATAAGATTTTACAGCGATTGCGATAACTTTGTTTTTCATAAAATTCATGACCTTCCAGATATACTTGGTCATATTTGAGCAAACAGCAAAAATATTCCAAACAGGGAAGGTATTGGAGATCAATCAATATATCCATAATGTCCTTTACAACTCACAGGGGTAGGATCGTTACCTCAATTCTTGCTAATTCAAGTAAAGTAAATACAAATTATTAATTTTGGCCCGGTATGATAAAGAGGAGGAACCTAATTATTCTTGTCACAGTCGGGTCATTTCTATTCAGTTCTGTCACATTTTATTTATATCAAATTTTCAGAACGCCCAATATCCTGGTTGAAAAACCAGAGCGTTATTTATATATACCAACCGGTTCTGATTTCAAATATGTGCAAACCGTGATGTATGACAGTGACTATGTCCAGGATTTGTTGTCTTTCAGTTTTCTGTCTAAAATTCTTAATTATTCGGATAATGTAAAACCGGGACGTTTTCTCTTGAGATCTAATATGCCCAACCTGGAAACAATTTATTTATTGAGATCCGGAGAACAAACACCCGTCAATATCACCTTTAACAATATCCGTTTGAAGGGTGAACTGCCAGGAAAAATTTGTCAATCAGTAGAAGCAGACAATGCAGTTTTTAAAGAGTTGCTCTACGATTCGACCGTAGCAGCTTCCTATGGTTTCGACGGTGAAACTTTTCTCACCATGTTTTTACCCAATACTTATGAGGTGTACTGGACCATTAATGCCCAAGAGTTAATGGACCGCATGCATCGGGAATATCGGCGGTATTGGAATGAAACAAGATTACAAAAAGCGGATGATATAGGATTAAGTCCAGTAGAAGTGACAATTCTAGCATCAATTGTTAATGCCGAAACCACCAAACCGGAAGAGAGTACACGGATAGCGGGACTTTATATGAACAGGTTGAAACGGGGTATTGCATTGCAAGCCGATCCTACCCTGGTATTTGCGGCTGGAGATTTCACTATCAAAAGAGTGTTAAACAAGCACAAAGAAATCGACTCACCTTATAACACCTATAAGTATCGCGGATTACCCCCCGGACCCATCAATCTTCCTTCTATTACCATCATCGATGCGGTATTGAATTATGAAAAACATAAATTTCTATATATGTGCGCCAGAGAAGATTTTTCCGGCTACCACGACTTTGCTACCAACCTGGTAGACCACCTAAAAAATGCCGAACGTTATCAACAAGCTTTGAACAGGGCCCGTCTATATAAATAAATGTATCAATTCGAAACCAAAATAAGAGTACGATATGCGGAGACTGACCAAATGGGGTTTGTCTATTATGGACATTATTTCACTTACTTCGAGGTGGCCAGAGTGGAGAGCTTGAGGGCCATGGGTTATGCCTACAAAGAATTAGAAGCAGAAGGTATCATGCTTCCGGTACTTGAGCAACATATTAAATACCATCTACCGGCTACCTATGATGAATTGTTGACCATCAAGGCGTGTATAAAACAAATGCCATCAGTAAGAATGGTTTTTGAATATGAGTGTTTCAATGAAAAGGAGGAATTGATCAATACTGCTGAAACAGTGCTGGTTTTTATGAATAAAAAAACAGGCAAGCCCACCAGGCCACCGCAAAGGATGATAGAGTTGTTGGAACCCTTCTTCACTACTTAATTCCAAGCTCCATCAGGATCTTCTGACGGAGAACCCAGGAAAGAAGCTCTTTTTTAGCATACCGGATCAGTCTAAGTTACCTAATCTTTTTTTCTCTTGTCAATTCTCCCGATATTGAGAAACTTGCATTTTGTTAAGATCAATCAATCAAATGACCTCGGAAAAAGTCCTCAAAGAAGTTTTTGGTTATGAAAGTTTCCGCCACCGCCAAAAAGACACTATTAATAGTGTACTACAGGGAAATGATACTTTTGTGCTGATGCCTACAGGCGGTGGTAAATCGCTATGTTATCAAATTCCTGCATTGATGCTTGAGGGTTTGACCATCGTTATTTCTCCACTAATTGCTTTAATGAAAGATCAGGTGGATGCCTTAAAATTGTCTGGCGTTGCGGCAGCCTACCTCAACTCAACCCAGGATCATCATGAACAAGCATATATCATGGATATGCTCAAATTGAATGAGGTCAAATTGTTATACGTCGCTCCCGAAAGGATACTGGGTAAAGAAAGCAATTTTGTTGATTTTCTCAAAACGCTGGACATCAGCCTAATTGCCATTGATGAAGCACATTGCATCTCTCACTGGGGTCACGATTTCCGGCCTGAATATCTTATGCTGTCCGAATTGGCCAAAGTATTAAAAAAGAAAGTGCCTACCATCGCACTTACTGCCACTGCAGACAAAATCACCCAGAAAGATATTGTTGACAAGTTAAAGCTGGAAAATCCCCAGGTATTCATTTCCAGTTTCAATCGACCCAATATTCAATACCATGTGACACCCAAGCGCAACAGCTTCGATCAACTGCTGGATTTTCTGCACCATAATAAGGACGAATCGGGCATTGTCTATACTTTAACCCGAAAATCCACAGAGAAAATCGCTAATCAGCTGACTGAGGAAGGCTTCAACGCCAAACCTTATCATGCAGGGCTGGATACTGCAGTTAAAACAAAACATCAGGAGGCCTTCCTCAAAGATGAGGTAAAGATCATTGTGGCTACCATCGCTTTTGGAATGGGTATTGACAAATCCAACGTTCGATATGTTGTACATATGGATCTTCCAAAAAATATAGAAAGTTACTACCAGGAAACCGGGAGGGCGGGTCGCGATGGCCTACCCAGTCAGGCACTATTGTTCTTTAGCTTTGGCGATGTATTCAAGCTTAAAGGGTTTGTGGAAATAGAGGACAACCAGAAACAATCGGCCATTATGCTTCAAAAACTGGATCAAATGGCTAAGTACGCACAATTGAAAACCTGTAGAAGAAAATATTTGCTCAACTATTTCGGAGAGGAGTTCGCCATTCATTGCGGGGCTTGCGACAATTGTCTGAACACCTTTGAAACCATCGATGGAACCGAAATCGCCCAAAAAGCGCTATCTGCCGTGACCCGTCTGGAAGAGCGTTTCGGTGTTAATTATATCATAGATTTTCTCCGGGGATCCAAATCTGAAAAAATATGGGATAGACACAAGAACTTGAAAACATATGGCGTGGGGGCCGAAATTTCCAAGGAGGATTGGCGGCATTATATCAACGAGCTTATTGGTTTGGATTACCTGATCAGGGACAATGGGCAGTATCCGGTCTTAAAACTGGGTAAAAAGAGTTGGGATGTATTAAATAAAGGTGAAAAGGTATCGGTGAATCAGCCGATCACCCAAAGATATGAAACATAAACAACCAACACTGACCACGAACATTTCTTGTTTGACCAACTAAGAACAGCCAGAAGACAATGGGCTGCAAGGGAAAACCTTCCGGCCTATATGGTATTCTCAGATGCTACGCTAAGGGAACTGGCCACTTATTTACCTCTAAAAACGTCGGACCTGGCTAGCATTAATGGGTTTGGCAAAATAAAAATAGAAAAGTTCGGCCCTCAAGTTGTAGAAGTAATTAACCAATACTGCAATGAAAAGAATTTAACTTCGAAGATCCATTCGAAGAGAACCACCAGAGCCACTCGTGTGAAGAGGGTCCGTGCCGGTGAAACACATAGGGAAACGCTGCAATTATTTCGAGAGGGAAAGTCGGTGGTAGAGATCGCGAAGATCAGGAATTTAAGCCCCACTACTATTGAAACCCATCTGGCCCATTGGGTAAAGAACGGCCAGATCGGTATCGAGCAACTGATGCTCAGAGAGGTTATCAAAAAGATCAAAAAGGCAATCGTTGATTACGGCCAAGAAGGATTGAAGCCAATCAAGGAAAAACTGCCTGAAGAAATTACTTACGGGCAGATCCGGTTGGTTTATAGTGATTTGAAGTGGCGGCAAAGCCTGAAGGGATGAATGAAAAAATCAGGTATTGATTATTTAAAATTTCTACCGAACCATAATTGAAATGCGGGATCTACGAATTCAATTTTAGGGGAAAGAATATCAATAATCTCCTTCTTGGCCAAAGCCTCTTTGACCCTTATTAC
>JAPUIM010000291.1 GCA_027297025.1 Bacteroidota bacterium
CCCGATGAAGTGGTGCGACACAAAGGCACCTTGCTTGATGCATCCACCATATTATGGGAAAGAAGTGAGACGGAACCTCTTAAGATCGAGTTTTTCAAAGAAACAGTGGAAAAAAATCAATATGAAATAGTGGGCTGGGGATATTATGAAGGGGATAACCCCGATCTAACTCCACAAACCTGGTTTTACGGCCTCTACCATAAGATCCAATAACCATGGCGTGGTTTAAATATCTGCTTATCCCAATATGTTTGAGCTCATTATGCCTTGGCTGTACCGACCACAGTTCATTTGAAAAGGCCCGCAAGAGTTTGATCGAAGAAAAGAGACAAAAAAAACTGCCCACCGTTAAATCTATACTATTGGGGTTTTCGTTTGATGATTCGCCCACAACCTTTCAAAACAAAATAGATAGCTTACTGCTAAGAGGTAATCTTATCAGTCCATTTCCCAAGGAATTTGAATCATATGCTAAGGAATTTAATATTCCGATAGAAAATTTTTATTACATTTTTATAGATGTCCAGGGATTGGAGAATGACTATTGGTCTGTCAAGCCATCATTCAAACATGATCGTTTGATTGGATTGGTTTTAACCACTAATGTAATTGTCAATACCCTAATAAATAAAGAACTTAATGACGTGGAAGCCCCTATCTCGACCCGCAGGTTCCTGGAGTCACTTATAGAGGCATCTCAAGCTATTATTGAAGATATGGAGTTAAGTTTTAGGCTGGTTAAAACCCGATTTTCAAACGTTCATGGACCTCCCGATATCGCCTTACCCAATCGATCGTACTGGATCATCAGCAATAAGGAAATTGATATAAAACACCTGCCAGCCACCAAAATTGATATAAAATTTTCAAATCTGAGTTTTAATGATTAACTAAAAATGAACTAGAAGTTCACAATAAACGCGGTTTTGGAAAATAAAGGTTATTAATTAAATTGGCTATTCAACTAAATTCATTTTTTTGAAAAAACTGGTACACTTATTATTATTGACTTTTATTTATTTTCCATCTTTTGCTCAAAGATTGGTAACTCCTTCCCCACTTTTGTCAACTACCCAACCTTCCATCTATTATTTAAATAACTCTTTAAGTTTTGGTCTGAATCAGAATTTGTCAGGACGTTATGACACCTATGCCTATAAACCGACAGTTTTTGGCAATACACAGGTTATTTCTATGAATCGCTCTGATCTCAATCAGGACATGGTCTATTTCATAGATGCCAAGGGCAATACCCAATATGTGACCTATGGAGTGACCAATCCGGCAAACATCAATAAATATTCGGTGCCCAAGGACAGTTTTAATCCTTATGGCGCCAGTGATCCTTGGGAAGGACTGGCTACCGGTATATTGAATGGATTAATTAACGGGACGTTATGGAAACCACTGGCAAAATAGGTCTTATAGCTGTTTCACTTCAAAACGAAATGTCAGGTATTCCCACTTGAAAACTACTCTACGAGCGTCATCAATATCAAAGAACAATCTTTCCTGTAGCTCTTCAATTCTTTCGGGAGTGACTTTGATCCTGAGTATGTCCTCTGATGCATCATAGTCGAATGCTCCCCACTGGTCGTAAATTTTGTTAAATATCACCGTCCAGTCACCTTCACCAGGGATCGTAAACAAAGAATATTTGCCAGCCGGAAGTTTCTCACCATTCACCGACACATCCGTATTTAAGGTAATCACATTGGCTTCATTGGCACCGGTGCGCCACACTTTGCCATAGGGAACCAAAGCTCCCCATATTTCCCTTTCCTTTACTGCCGGTGAACTATAATCCAGGTTGATGGTCAAGTCACCAAATAATCCGGAAGCGGTGGCTGGAGGGCTGGGCCGTTGAGCTTTTTCATCTTGTTCAGTACTTCCATTTTCCTCTTCAGAAAACTCCGTATCGCTGGGAGGTTGGTCAGCCTTGTCCGATTTTGGAGTATTACAACGAAAACATAAAACCGTTAAAAATAAAATCAAGGGATATAATTTTTTCATAGTCATGGAATTTTAGATTATAAATCCTTTAACAATTTATTGGCCGAGGTCTCAGATAGAATAGATTTAAATGAATCCAAAGTTGCGTTGATCTTATCACTATCTTTAATATGGTCTAGTTCTATGCTATTGAAGCCTTTATCTTCTAACGTTTGTAATACAAATTGGACCGAAAGATGGTTGGTGTCCTGAGCAGGTTGAAAACCCGGATCTTTACGGTCTTCTACAGCAGTCTCTGATATGATATTACAATCCACCAGCTCGCGTGTGACCCTATAGACCATCCGAAAAGGAATCTGAAGTTCATGAGAGAGATCACTCACCGTCATGGACTTTTTCCCTTCGGTGAAATTTTTTACCAACAGGTGAGCTACGATCAAAGTGATCCTTCGTTTGAATGCCTGACTCATTTCGATTGAATCTTTTTCAAACTCAAACATCTCAACATTTTGATAGGCAAAAGAGATTTTGGCGCCAATTAAAGTTATTAGCCAGCTAAGTTGCATCCAAATTAAAAACAAAGGCAATGCCGCAAAACTGCCGTAAATGGCATTTTGCCGTGACACCCCTACTTGAAAATTGATATAGACATATTGTATCAGAACATAAGTAGTCCCAGCCAGGATCCCTCC
>JAPUIM010000292.1 GCA_027297025.1 Bacteroidota bacterium
CTGGCGGATGGTTCTCAGGTTTTTCTGAATGGCAACAGCAAATTGAGATATCCAGAAAAATTTGGTGACGATTCAAGAGTAGTGGAATTATCAGGGGAGGCATTTTTTGAGGTACGTTCCAATCCTGAAAAACCCTTCCGTATCGCTGCCGGTCAAACCATCACCCAGGTATTGGGTACTTCATTTAATCTAAGGGCACGTGATGATGAGCCAGAAGTCAGTGTAGTGGTGGTTACTGGGAAAGTGGCGCTCATAGATAGAAAAAATAGGAAAAATAGATTATTGCTGACCAAAGGCCAAAAAGGAACCTATAACCCAGTTGACAGATCCATGAAAAGATCCACCAACGACGATTTGAATTTCTTGTCCTGGCAAACCGGCATACTTTCCTTCAGGAAGACACCTTTATCAGAAGTAGCACAAATGCTTACCCAACATTACGGAACATCGGTAACTTTAAAAGGCGCCAACTTCGCTGATTGTCGATTCACTTCCACTTTTGACAACAAAACCCTCGAGGAGGTCGGAGAGGTGATACAACTGAGTTTAGATGCTCAGGTATCATTTCAAAATAACGCAATGGTTATTGAGGGTAAAGGTTGCCAATAATCGTCTATAATTCGGAAATTTAAAGTTCTTAAGACGAATTGTAAAATTGTCGTGCTGAATGTTTATAGACAAAATCAAAGGTAGCTTTGCAGTTTTAATTTTGACCCTTACCTTCAACGGTGTTTTTGGTCAGGAAAATATATTACATCAAAGAATAGAATTAACTCTTGGCAGCTACACCCTGGAGCAGATCTTACAGCAGCTGGAGAAGCAGTCAGATATAAACTTTTCCTATTCCGATGACCTGGTTCCTTTGAATAAGAAAGTGGTAATCACCAGGAAAACAAGAACCCTTCGATCAACCCTTCAAACCATCCTTAAAAATACCCAGGTAGACTATGTGGTGAGGGGCAATCTTATCATTTTGAAAAGAGCAAAAACCAAGCCGGATCCTATCAGATATACCATTAGCGGCACTATCACTGATCTTTTCTCCGGAGAATCAATGATTGGGGCTACTGTTTACTTACCTGATCTTAAAACCGGGGTTACTTCCAATGCCTACGGTTTTTATTCTATGACAGTACCACCCGGACAGTACGAATTGGCCTACTCCTATATTGGATATAAATCCCAATCCTTCCAGGTCGGCTTATCATCCAACCTTAAAAAAGACCTGGAACTGGTGTTGGACACTGCACAATTGGCAGCAGTGGTGATCATTCCCGAGGTTGAAAGAGATAAAAATGTTACCAGTATGGTGATGAGTGCTCACAAAATGGACATCAAAACCTTTGGCGAACTACCTTATTTATATGGCGAGGTGGATGTAGTGCGGGGTATAAAGTTTCTCCCGGGGGTTAGTACGGTAGGAGAGGGAGCGGCCGGATTTAATGTAAGAGGGGGAAGCATTGATCAAAATCTCATATTGTTAGATGAAGCCCCGGTATATAATTCCGCCCACTATTTCGGGCTGATCTCAGTTTTTAATCCCGATGTGGTAAAAAATATCCAATTGTATAAAGGGGCCATTCCCGCACGCTATGGTGGGGCTATTTCTTCGGTTTTGGAAGTGCGGCAAAAGGAAGGCAACATTAAGAAATTTAGAGGCAGTGGTGGTATCGGTATCATTTCCGCACGGTTGACCCTGGAAGGTCCCATATTAAAAGATAAGGTTTCATTTCTAATTGCCGGTAGATCTTCCTTGGGAGACCCCACCAGTTTGGGGCTGCGCAGTAGCAATTTTGGTGAGAATACTGCGGGATTTTACGATCTTAATGGAAAGCTAAATTTCAACCTGGATCGTAAGAATTCCCTATATGTATCCGGTTATATTGGGCGTGACAATACTGTATTCTCCAACGATGTAAAAAATATCTGGGGTAATTCCACCAGTACCATCCGGTGGAATCATATCTTTTCCGACAAACTGTTTTCCAATTTCACTGCTGTGATTAGCAAATATGATTATCAAATTCAGGATTTTGAAGGAATAAGTAAAGCCAACTGGGAATCCAATATAATAAATTACAATCTGAAAGCAGATTTTACTTATTTTAAGAATTCCCGTCATAAGTGGGAGTATGGTGCCAGTTTTGTGGTGAATCGTTACGAACCTGGTGAATTTCTTCCCGATCCCCTGGAAAACACCGCCCAACCTTTTGAGTTGGAAAAGGAACATTCATTTGAACCTTCATTTTATTTTAGCGATGAATACCAGGTAAATTCAAGAATTACCTTAATGGTTGGTTTGAGATATTCCTTGTTTTTCAATCTGGGAGGGGGACAGGTCTTTGTCTATGAGCCTACGCAGCCCAAAACCATCAATACCATCACCGACACTCTGAACTACGATAAGGGGGAGGTTATTGAGACTTATCATGGACCGGAACCCCGGGTCTCTATTAAATACGGATTGGACTCCAAAAGCTCATTGAAATTGAGTTATGCCCGAACCCGTCAATACAATCATCTGATCTCCAATACCACTTATTCACTATTGACCGATGTATGGAAATTAAGCGGCACCCACGTCAAGCCGCAAATTGCTGATCAAGTGGCCTTGGGGTATTTCAGGAATTTCAATCGTAATATCATTGAAACCTCTGTAGAGGTCTATTTTAAAAAGACCCGGAATGTTCTGGATTTCAAAAATGGCGCCTCCTTGTTGTTGAATCAGACCATTGAAACTGAGATCTTGCAGGGTGAGGGGCGTGCTTATGGTTTGGAATTGATGGTCAGCAAACCAGCAGGAGAGTTCAGAGGTTGGGCCAGTTATTCTATTTCCCGGACGGAACGGAGAATTGTGGGAAATACCCTCGAAGAGACCATCAATAATGGTGAATATTACCCGGCAGATTACGACAAAACCCACAACATTAAATTGGTGGGTATCTACCAGCTTTCCAGATTGTGGAATGTTTCTGCCAATTTTATAATCAGTAGTGGCAGGGCCATAACGCTGCCCGATGCAAAATACGAATATGCTGGAATTGTGGTACCCAATTTTAGCGAGCGCAACCAATTCAGGGTTCCTACCCAACACCGCCTGGATATATCAGCTACTAAAATGGGGAAAAAAAGAAAATGGAAACGTAGAAAACGACGTTATAAGGTCAAAAAGCTGGTTGGGAGTTGGACGTTCTCTTTGTACAATGTGTATGGCAGAGAAAATGTCTTTTCCTTGATTTACCAACAGAACTCGCAAAATTCCAATGAGCCTCAAATCCTGAAATTGCCGATTTTGGGTGAGGCCATACCAGCTATTACCTACAACTTCCGATTTTGAAAAAGTGAGACAGATTGGTTCCCATATAGTATTTCTAATTATCCCACTCTTTTTCTACGGGTGTCAGGAAGATATTGTGACTCCCAAAGGGCCCACCAGATTGGTGGTGGAAGGATGGGTCACCGATCAGGTGGAACCATTTCAAGTGTCACTTTCTGAAACAGTAGATTTTGGATTGAGTGGACCCTTACCCAGAGTAACAGGGGCACAGGTTAGTATTGAGGATGACCTGGGCAATACCTATTTACTGGATCAGGAAGTAGAACCTGGTCTGTACCAAACCTCCGACAGCTTTGCTGGAGTGAGGGGAAGGAGTTATCGACTTCAGATCATGACCCCTGATGGCGAGCAATATGCTTCCATTTGGGAATTTTTATCACCGGTTCCTCCAATAGATACCTTGGTTTCTAATCTAAACACA
>JAPUIM010000293.1 GCA_027297025.1 Bacteroidota bacterium
AAGGACAAATATGAAGATGTAAAAAAAGGGGGTAACCTGCATATCCTTCCCATTGGTAAGAGGTCCTACGAATACTTTAAAAAACGAGACTATACGATTATTGATGGTTACTGGGAGCTCTTTTCCGATCTTTCCTTCGAAAATGTAAAAAAGGCTGCTGAATTTGTGATGGAAAGCTACAAAGAGGAAGAATATGATGCAGTATCCTTAATCTATAATGAGTTCAAGAATGTGACCGCACAAATATTGCGAGTGGATCCATTTCTCCCGCTGCAGGATGATGAGCCAACCACCACCCATGCGCCGGTCCATGTAGATTATATTTTTGAACCGGACAAAGAGTTCATCACCAGTACCTTAATACCCCAGGCATTAAAGATCAAATTCCTAAAAGCTCTTTTAGAGTCTAACGCCTCCGAACAGGGAGCCAGAATGACTGCCATGGACCAGGCTACTGAAAATGCCGGAGAGATGTTAAAACAACTACGGCTTGATTTTAACAGAACACGACAAGCCTCAATTACCAAGGAGATACTGGAAATTGTAGGTGGGGCCGAGGCTTTGGCCGATTAACCACTTTCTTTTGGTACTATATTGGTACAAACTGGCACGTAACTTAAGCCTTGATATCGTATTGGGGTCATGTGTAGGCGCTTTATTTGTTGCCCACTATTTATCGGTCGATTTATTATGGGCTCCCTTGTGTTGCCTGGCCATATGTATTTGGTTGATCTACACCGTGGATCATTTGTTGGATGCGCATAAAACCAAACATTCTGCCAGTTCAGAAAGACATTTATTCCATCAGCAATATTTCAAACAATTGGTACTGATTTGCCTATTACTGGCCGGGGTTGGCGCCTGGATCAGCAGATATTTGGTGGACCTGACTTTTTTTATGGGTCTGATCCTGACCATTTTAGTATTGGTGTATTTCTGGTTCCTAAAGCTATTTGAATACAAATTGTCCTACCATAAGGAGATTTTTGCAGCTTTTTTATATGGTTCAGGTATATTTTTGGGCCCAGTAAGCCTTTCTAGCCAACCCTTGTCTTTTGATGTAGCGGTCCTTTATTTCCAATTCCTATTAATAGCGCTGATCAATTTATTGATATTTTCTATGTTTGAACGAGATATGGATGAAAGAGATCAACACATTTCATTGGTAAGGACCTTGGGGAAAGCTGCAACAAATCGCCTAATTGGCGTCTTGATCATGGTCGGGGGGGTGATTTCCTTACTTATGTTGTTCCATTATTACCAGGATTCAAAGATCTTTAATGCCCAGGTGATCCTAGGTACCATGCTACTTACTTTAACCCTCATATTTAGCAGAGAAAATTACTTTGGCTTAAAGGAAAGATATCGAATCCTGGGAGACGCTGTGTTCTTTTACCCGCTATTACTAATTACATGAAACAGGTCAATAATTTTGATCGGATTGCCATTATTTATGACAGTTTGTCAAAACTGGTATTTGGAAACAATATTCAAAAAGCCCAAACTGCCTTTATTTCTCAGATACCTTTCAATAGCAATATATTGGTATTGGGTGGGGGTACGGGTAACATCTTGAAACCATTGATTAAAAGATCTCCCCAACAGATTACATACCTGGAGGCTTCCAAGCGAATGCTGATAAGGGCCAAGGCACAGTTTCCCCGGGAGTCCACTGCGTTGATAAACTTTATACATGGTAACGAACTCCATATTCCTCGGGATGAATGTTATGATGTGGTTATCACCCCTTTTGTATTAGATGTTTTTAGAGATGATCATCTTCTGAAGGTGATGTCCAGGCTCAATAAGGCTCTAAACCAAAATGGCGTTTGGTTATTTACTGATTTCCAAGGGTGCAATTGGTATGGAAGGCTCCTGATCAAAATCATGTATAGGTTTTTCAAAATGACCTCCAATATTGAAGCAGATAGGCTACCCATGTTTAATTTTCATTTCCAATCTGTGCACAAACGTCCATTAGAGGTACAAACCTTTTGTAATGGATTAATAGTGTCAGTTCTTTATCGTTGAGACTTTAAGGGTATTCAAAAACTCCATATGGAGTGTGAATGGTTACCTTCTTCTGATGAGAGGATACTACTGTTCCCACGATCTGAGCATCAATGCCAAAATCCTGAGATATATTGATAATATCTGAGGCATACTTTTCTTCCAGGTAGATCTCCATCCGGTGGCCCATATTAAATACCTGGTACATCTCTCTCCAGTCGGTTTGACTCTCCTCCTGAATAATATTGAATAAAGGAGGGATGGGGAAAAGATTGTCTTTGATCACCTGGAGATCGTCAATGAAATGAAGTACTTTGGTTTGAGCCCCTCCACTACAATGCACCATGCCATCTATATGGGTCCGGTGATGCTCTAAAACCTTCTTAATAACCGGAGCATAGGTGCGGGTAGGGGAAAGCAACAATTGGCCGAAGTTCAAGCTCATTCCTTCAATCGGTTGCATCAACTTTTTATTGCCGGCATAGACCAACTCATTGGGGATGGCAGGATCAAAGCTCTCGGGATATTTAACTGCCAGATATTTATTAAAAACATCATGACGGGCTGAGGTAAGTCCGTTACTGCCCATGCCACCATTATACGTCTCCTCATAATGGGCCTGCCCGTAGGAAACCAGGCCAACTACTACGTCGCCAGCTTTTATCCGGGAGTTGTCAATAACCAGGCTCCTCTTCATACGGGTAACCACCGTGCTGTCCACTACTACCGTACGTACCAGGTCACCTATATCCGCGGTTTCTCCTCCGGTACTGGTTATGGATAGCCCATTGTTTCGCAGCATTTGGCATACCTCTTCCGCACCCTTTATTAAAGCGGCAATCACCTCACCGGGGATGAGGTGTTTATTTCTGCCGATGGTTGAAGACAATAAAATTTCACCAGTAGCGCCAACACAAAGCAGGTCGTCAATATTCATGATAATTGCATCCTGAGCAATACCTTTCCATACCGATAGATCTCCGGTTTCTTTCCAATAGACGTAGGCCAATGATGATTTAGTGCCTGCTCCATCGGCGTGCATCACATTACAATATTCGGGATTGCCTCCCAGGTAATCAGGCACTATTTTGCAAAAGGATTTCGGGAAAATACCAGGGTCTAAATTTTT
The DNA here is from genome assembly GCA_027297025.1 of Bacteroidota bacterium. GTDB lineage: Bacteria > Bacteroidota > Bacteroidia > Cytophagales > Cyclobacteriaceae > JAPUIM01. The sequence continues at coordinate 3,140 of JAPUIM010000293.1, forward strand.
AATTGCTCCATGGACATCCTGTTTGACTGACGAAACACCTCGGTTGGAATAGCGATCGGACATAAAGGAAAAGTTTCATCAAAAATAAAAAAAGCCTCGGTTTGATGGAGGCTTATTTCAATTATGTTTCTAAACTATTCTTAGAAATCATCGAATAATCTGTCTTCCAATTCTTCATCGCGGGTCTTCTTGATATTATATTGATTATCAAACTCTATAACTTTGAAT
>JAPUIM010000294.1 GCA_027297025.1 Bacteroidota bacterium
CAGCAATGCTTGAGATTTTGGAAATCCGTGAGATGACTTTGGAACCAGACAATGTAGCTTGTTCTATCTCTACCACCCCGGCCCCCACCAAGGTATTGTAATCCGGCATCATATCCGGCTCCAGTTCCCCCTTGATTTTAAAATCTGTGGAGAAATTTCCCTTGACATTCTGGGCTATGGGCGCCATAGTTTGAACCGTATTAAAAGTTTTATAAGCCTTGCGAATGGCGAGATCTTTAATAGCAAAAGCAAAGTCAAACTTGGGGTGATCAATATCGCGTGTATCATAAGTACCACTTACTTTAAATTGGCCTTTGAGGGTATTGAACTTTATATTCCTCATTTTCACCTGACCGTTACGAACAATTATATCGCCTTTTAAATCATTAATCTTCATGTTGTCGTAAATGATACGATCTATGCTTGATTTCAGTACAAAATCAATATCCTTGGGAATCTCCACTACTTCAAGCTGCAATGAATCAGCTTCGATTGCTTCCTCTTCACTGACTGCAACCGCTCCCTCCTCCTCAACCATCCATTCATTAAGATCAAATTTTTTGGATCTAAAGTTGAATTCTCCCTTGAGAGTTTTGTTATTGAATGCATAAGCTATATAGTTGGTGATTTTACCGGTCAAACTTAGATCACTTCTCCCCAATTTGGCGTTAAAACTGTTTAATTGGATCTTGCCAGGAGTAAATACCAGTTTGGATGAGCTGATGGAAAAACCCTGAGGTAGGTCTTCGCTCACAAATTCAAAACCCTTGATACTCATGGATCCGCTAGTGGGAAGTTTATGGTATCGCTCTTTTTCCAAGTCTGACATTCTACCTCTGGTATCAAGGTCCGCCTTGATTTTCCCTTTCAGGGTCATTCCTTCCAATGGGTAAATCTTGGAGATCTTTTCCAAATCAAACCCACCATGCACATGAACGTCCCATTGATAATCGCTCAAGTCACGGATTACCATATTGGCCCCAAATTTCTCCCCATCCACCAACATATTAAAATCATCGACCTTGATGACCGTCTCATCCATTTTTCCCGTAGAATTTACAATGGAGCAGGTGAACCGAATCTTTTCCATGGGTATTGGATATTCTGCATACTTTATGTTTCCATTTTTTAGCGCCATTTTAAGATTTATGGTGGGGATTAGTTCTGCTATACTGTCGTAATAACCCTTGGCGGTAAGATCTATATTGTAAGTGCCCTTCATTTCCAGCCCTTCCATAGGGAACATAGAAGCAAGCTCGGCCAAATTTAACTCCGCTTTGATATTAGCATCCATGGTGTATTTTTCCAGATCTTTGATCAATATTTTAGCATCGATAGGGTTACTGCCCATATCCATGTGAAAAGACCTCACATTTACCATTGTGTGTTCTATAACACCATCCTTATTATCTACAAAAACATCCAGATTAATGTTATTGATGGCAGTCGGCAGGTCAGGATATTGAAACATGGCATCACTTACCTTAAAGGTTAAATTGAAGGCGGGCAAGGTGTTGTTGGCCTCGGAATAGATGCCTTTGACCATCCCATTAAACTCAAAATTACCGCTGGTCTTGAGGTCTTCAAAACCTTCCGTAAACACTCCGGGAACCAATGATAATACGCTCTTGAAAGTGTTCTCCTGGGTGCCGTAGGTGATATCCATTTCAATATCATCACCGGGCATCAATACAAATCCGTCAAAGCTAAAGGCAAAATCATTGATCTTAATGGTATTTTCCTTGAAGGTATACTTGGACTCCAACAGGTTCATACTGAAGGTTATATCGATATCTATTTGCTTTTTATTCATATAATTATCCCCGGCATAAACTAAAGTGAAAGCATCAATATGGGTGTTGAAGCTTAAGTCAAAGATATCCTGAGAGAAATCACCACTGCCTGAATGATTTAAGCCCTTTATTTCGGTGTATACACCCAAAGAACGGTCATCATAAATGATATTAGCATTGGTAAGTGACCAACTATCTATAGCTATTGAAAATTCAGCGGGTTGTTCTTCTTCCACAACTGGTTCAGGCTCCGGTTCTTCTTCACTGGGTATTGCTATATCGTAGTTTGCGGTTCCATCTTTTAACACTTTCACATTTACCACCAGATCCTCAAGATCGATAGCCTTTATTCTAGGTTGATCCCCGTATATCAGACTATATAGATCTACCACCACCGAAAACGATTTGACACCCATTAACACTTCTCCTTCGAATTCATCCTTGCCTATTACTCCAAAATCTCCTAAACTAACGGTGAGGTTGGGAAAATTTTTGAACAAAGTAAGGTCGAACTTTTCCGGATCAAAATACACTCGAGCATTGACAGAGCTTGCTATTTGTTCGTCAATAGCGGCCCTAATATCATCTTTAAAAATGATGGGCAGGACAAATGCTGTTCCTAACAATATAATGAACAAAGCGGCTAGGACTAAAAGAACCTTTTTCATAATTCTGAGGATTGATTGGGTAAAAAACAGATAAGTAATTTACAAATTTCCATGGTTAATTTAAATATTTTAAGAACAACGGTTTATAATGACTTTCGCTCCAAGGTGAGGAATATATCATCCATCAATTTGAGTTCTACATTGCTCTTGGTAAGTTTAATGATGCTGTAAGGCATTCCATAAGGATCGTTTTCGCTCATAAGACTAAGCGTATCATTGCTTATTTTCCAATGCAATTTATGCCTCATGGTGTCACTACTAAAGATGCAACCGGGGAATCCATAGGCGGCAATTTCTACCATCCCATCCTTGTCAAAAACCAGCTGACCATTCATACTGAATTGCTCAATCCCGGTGACCTCAGGGAATGCACTAGGAGAGGTTTTCCACTGGGCCTTCCATTCTCCTACCAATGGGTGAGTAGTGTTTGATTCTTGAGTTTGGGAGCATCCCCAACATAAAAACACCATTAAAAGAATTGAGACTTTGATCATGAAATAAGAGTTTATTTTCTGGTTCAAATTCCTTGGTTTCCCAACGCCCATTTGTAAGGTTAATTGCTCCAATTTAGTATTAAAAGTACTTTAACATCAAATTAATGAGTTTCTTAGTGAAAGCCGAATAGGGAGGATAAAGCGTTTTCAAAAATGTGAAACCTATCCGTTGTTTTAATACTGACTTTTCATTGGAAAAAGCTAAAAATCCATAATAACCATGGGACTTGCCAATACCACTGTTATTTACTCCGCCGAATGGAAGATTGATGTGTAGAAAATGCAGAACCGCGTCGTTGATACAGGCTGTACCGGAGCTTATATTTTTTAAGAAAAAATTGACGATTTTTTTGTTCCTGCTGAAAATATACAAAGCCAGTGGTTTGGGCTTGTCATTGATAAAGTCAACAACCTCTTGGGTGGTTTTATAGGTAATGATCGGCAGCAAAGGACCAAATATTTCTTCCTCCAACATTTTGGATTCATTTGGCAGGTCCGTCAACACCGTAGGTTCTATAAAGTTCTCCTCCCTATTTACTTTTCCCCCTATCACTACTTTACCCCCTTCTTGCAGCGTATGATCCAATAATCGGCAAACGCGATCAAAATGATAGCGATTTACTATCCGGGCCAAATAAGGTGAATGATCCATTCCCTCCTCTAGTGGATCATACAATCTGGTAAGTGCTGCTCTGATCTCCTGGACTAAAGGATCCAGGATTTTTTCGGGCACCATCAAATAATCAGGGGCGATACAGGTTTGCCCACTATTTAAAAATTTGCTCCAGGCTATTTTTTCTGCAGCATCTTTTATACCAGCAGATTCATCTATGATCAAGGGAGACTTACCACCTAACTCCAGTGTAATAGAGGATAGGTTCTCCGCTGCTGCTCTCATCACCACTTTTCCAACCGAAGGGCTACCGGTAAAAAATATATGATCAAAAGGCAATCGGAGCAAATCCTGGGAGACTTCCATATCACCCAGAAAAACAGCTACTTCACTGGGATGGAATAGTTGCCGCACCATACCGTCAATTAGTTGGGATGTATGGGGGGTCATCTCTGATGGTTTTAAAATTACTGTATTACCGGCAGCAATAGCAGATACCAGGGGTCCCAAACAAAGATTAAAGGGAAAATTCCAAGGGGAGATAATAAGTGCTACTCCTTTTGGTTCATACTGGATGAATGATTTGGTTCCTAAGAAATTTATTGGGGTAGAAACCTTCACCGGCCTCATCCACTTTTTGAGGTTTTTAAGGGCGTGATTTACTTCGGTTAGTACTACAAAGGTTTCGGTGATATCCACCTCTTCCGCTGGTTTTTGGAAATCTTTATATATCGCTTCTTGTATGGCAATTCGGTTTTCATGGATCCATGATTTTATTTTTTTTAGTTTTCGGATCCGGTCTTCAACCTTCTCTTCCCTTAGTTTTCCACTGTGTTTTTTCTGAGACTCAAACACTTCAACTATGGAAGTCTTTTCCTGAAGTTTTTGATCAGGAGAAATTGATGTCATCTTGCTAACCAACTAAATGTTTATGATAATATATTGGGTTCATGACCAGAATAAAAAAAGCGGAATTTATTCCGCTTTATCATTCCAGAAGGAACCGTTGATTATTTTTCAACCACTTTAAATTCAACCCTTCGGTTCTTGGCGCGATTTTCCTTGGTATCATTGGAGACTACCGGTTTAGATTCACCGAACCATGTTACTTGTATGGCTTCTGGACTAACTCCATTGTTGATCAAGTAATTGCTAACCGCCTTGGCCCTTCTTTCGGAAAGTCCCAGATTGTATTTTTCAGGACCTACGGAATCAGTATGCCCTGAAATTTCCATCACTTTTACCGCCTTGTCAGTAAAGT
>JAPUIM010000295.1 GCA_027297025.1 Bacteroidota bacterium
TAAAATACTATTGAGAAGAATCTTTATTTCTTCCATTTTGTAATAGTCTCCTATCTTCTCAAATGACACAACCAGATTTCTCAATATCCTCTTAATGATCTCTAAATTTTCACAGGGCTGATAAAAAATATCCCTGGGGGAAAGTTGCAGATCTTCCAAATAACTGTCAATGTCGGATTTGGAAAAAATTAGGCCGCGGTTGAAAACATTTATGTAAAACTGAACATCCTTAGTTTTATAAGTGAGCATGAAAAGGTTTGGTAAATTCACTCCATATACCGGTAATTCAAGTTTTTGTGCGATGATCATATAAATCATACAAAGTGAAATTGGATTTCCCTTTTTAGATTGGAGAACCACGTTGATCATGGAATTCCCCGGGGCATGAAAATTTTTAGTATTAGCGCTGAATTTTAATTTGCCAAAAATCACACTGTTCAATATCTTGATTTGATCATAATGGTGAGCTTCCGGTTTAAATTCTAACCACACTTCATAATAGATCTGCTCTATATCTTTTTTGAGGGTTCCCAACTCCAGATCAGGATATTGATAAGTAGCGATCAACCAGAGACCCTTCAAAAGATCTTTGTCTTTTTTTCCTTTCCAAATTATGAGTTTTTCTTTTAGGGTCTCAAACTGCAAACTATGAATAAGATCCTCTATCCTTGTTTGAAGGGTTGGATTCAAAGTACTCTCCCATTGTCTTTCAAGAAAGGGAATGACCTCATTACCCAGCGAGATTATTTTTTCTTCTATTTCGGAAATAATATCTGAATCCTCATCCTCTAATAATGATACCAGCGCTTTTAACTCCTTTTTTTTCATTCTAAAATGCTGAGACTATGTCTGTATAACACCTACATTATAATTCTTTTCCAGAGGAGCATGGTTTGCAGCCTCTATTCCCATAGCAATGACCTTTCTGGTTTCAATTGGATCAATGATCCCATCAACCCAAATTCGTGAAGCGGCATAGTAAGGGCTCAATTGATGGTCATAGGTCTGTTTAATCTCTTTCAACAATTTTTTCTCTTCTTGTTCGGAGAGTTTCTCTCCTTTTGCTTTAAGAGTGGCTATTTTAATCTGTAACAAGGTTTTTGCCGCAGCATCACCACTCATTACAGCGATTTGAGCAGTGGGCCAGGCAAATATTAATCGTGGATCGTAGGCTTTGCCACACATAGCATAGTTACCAGCCCCATAAGAATTACCCATTACAATGGTGAATTTAGGTACTACTGAGTTGGCCATGGCATTCACCATTTTAGCCCCGTCTTTAATGATCCCTCCTTGTTCGGCCCTGCTGCCAACCATGAAACCGGTGACATCCTGTAAGAATAACAATGGTATTTTTCGTTGATTGCAATTCATAATAAATCTTGCCGCTTTATTAGCAGAATCCGAATAAATGACCCCTCCCAATTGCATTTCACCGGTTTTGGATTTAACCACCTTTCGTTGATTTGCCACAATACCAATAGCCCATCCCTCAATTCTACCCAACCCACATACTAAAGACTTTCCATATGCTGCCTTAAACTGATCGAACTCAGAATTATCTACAATCCTCTTGATGATTTCCAGGATTTCATAAGGTTTTATCCTGTCACTTGGTATAATACCATAAATCTCTTCCTGGTTCTTTTGGGGAGGTATCGGTTCAATCCGGTCAAATCCTGCTTTGGGGAAACTCCCTATTTTATCAAAAATCCGTTTGATAGCATCCAAACACTCCTCATCACTATCATATTTATTATCAGTAATCCCCGAAATTTCACAATGAGTAGTTGCACCACCCAAAGTTTCATTATCGATATCCTCTCCGATAGCAGCTTTCACTAAATACGAACCGGCTAAAAAAATGGATCCCGTTTTGTCCACAATCATGGCCTCATCGGACATAATGGGAAGATATGCGCCTCCTGCTACACAACTACCCATGATAGCCGCCACTTGGATGATCCCTCTGGAGGACATGACAGCGTTATTTCTAAACTGGCGGCCAAAATGTTCCTTATCAGGAAAAATTTCATCTTGTAGTGGAAGGTAAACACCCGCACTGTCAACCAGATAAATAATGGGCAACCGGTTTTCAATGGAGATCTCCTGGGCTCGAAGGTTCTTTTTAGCAGTTATGGGAAACCATGCGCCGGCCTTCACCGTGGCGTCATTGGCAACAATTACACACTGTCTGCCACTTACATAACCAATCCCGGTAATCACTCCTGCGCTGGGACACCCCCCATGCTCTTCATACATTCCATCGCCGGCCAAGGCCCCTATTTCTAAAAATTCAGAACCGGGATCCCTAAGATATTCAACCCTCTCCCGGGCCGTCAATTTGCCTTTTTTGTGCTGAGATTCAATTTTTATTGGACCTCCACCCAAATAAATTTTTTTCAACTTATTCCTTAGCTGAAAATTGAGTTGTTTTAAAGAGTCTTCGTTTTTGTTGAATTCAATGTCCATAAAGTTTGGTTCAAAACGGATTTTAAATCAGGTTGCAGCCCGCAGTAGCTATAAATTATAGGAATTGTCTGGATAACAAAAGAGAAAGAATCAAAAGTTTTATTCTTTGTTATTCTTGTCTTTCTTTTTCTTTTTGCCAAGTGGGGCAAAGAAATAATTTGGGTCCAAATCAAGATGGATCAAGACCTTATCGAGATTCTCCAAGGTCTTGTTCATATTGTTGTAAAGAGAGTCATTAACCAGTAATTTACCAATAGTTCCCTGGCCACTATTCACTCGCTCCAAGGCCAAATTTAGGTTATCCAAGGTAATATTTGCTCTATTTACTGTTTCTGAAAGGCTTAGATCATTTAAAGAATCCGCTAACTGGTCGAATTTGTCAACTATTGGTTTCAATGACCTAATCCGTGCCCGCATATCAGATATTAAGTTATTAGTATTCTCCAATATTTTGGGAATACTGTCTTTGTTGGTATGGATAATTTGTCGAAGATCCGTACTGATAAAGGCGAGATTATCCAAGGAAGTTTTGATATTGTTAGTGCTTCCCGACAAACTGTCTAATATTGTATTGATCCTTCTTATGGTCAATTGTAAATTATCACCTACCGACACCGCACTTTCCTGCAAGATCTCAGCAATACCTTTATCCAACTGACCAATTAAAGTATCGCCGTCCTCCAAAGGTCTCAAATTATTGCCGAGACGCAGATCAATGGAAGTGCTACCCAAAAAATCACTGGTTAAAAAAGCTATCGAAGAATCTCCCAAAACAATTTCTTTGTTAAGATCGATGGCCACCAGAATTTTATTATCCCGGTTCTGCATAATTTTTATTTCGCTCACTCTACCTACTGCAAATCCATTAATGGTAACCGAGTTTGCTACACTTAGACCAGCTACATTGTCATAAACGGCTAAATAGGTTTTAGTAGGTTTTAAGAATTCAATTCCCTTCAAATAATTGAAACCGAAATATAAAATAGTTAAAGCGATTACGGCTAAGAGACCTACCTTTACTTCTTTGGATATATTCACTTAAAAATATTTAGGATTAGTTACCGGCTTCGATTTCTTGTTTATAATCGCGAAAAGCCCTAAAAATTCCAGAAGCAATGTAGGATTGTTTAAGTTTGTCATTCAAATCTTTTTCTTCATCAGGATTGCTGAGATAACCTGTCTCCACCAATACACTAGGCATCGACGTTTTCCATAACACCCAGAAGGGGGCTTGTTTCACGCCTCTACTACGGCGGCCGGCCCTGGTTTTAAATTGATGTTCAATTTTTTGCGCCAGACTTAAACTATTATCCAAATATGCATTTTGGTACAATGAAAAAAGAATATGGGATTCAGGAGAATTAGGATCAAAACCCTCATAATTCTCAGCGTAGTTTTCTTCAAGTAAAATCACTCTGTTTTCTCTTTTTGCTACTTCCAGGTTGCCGGCCACTTTATCCAAACCCATGACATAGGTCTCGGTCCCATACACCCTTGAACTATAGGGGGCTGAATTACAATGTATGGAAATGAATAAATCGGCCCCATTTTTGTTAGCTAGATCAGCACGATCCACTAAAGAAGGGAAGCTGTCGTCGGTCCGAGTATAGAGTACCTCAACATCCTTCAGGTATCTTTTAATGGTTTTACCCAATTCCAAAGCAATTTCTAGAGCAATCTCCTTTTCTTTGGAAAAGCGACCAGTAGTTCCAGTATCCCTTCCTCCGTGTCCGGCATCTATCACCACTTTTTGTACGCGATATAAGCGCTTACCGGTCGTGGTAAATGAGGCCATTACTACTAAAATGGACAAGCAGCTTAAGAGGATAATATTTTTCACATTCAGTCGATTGTTTTTGGGTAATCACATAAATTTACGCAAAAATGTAAATTTTTCCGCAAAACTTAAAAACCTAGTGTCCAAAATACAACCCAGACAATGGGCCCAATGGTATGTTTTATTGGCGACTTTTTGGTTTTTTTTCATACCTGACTCCAAGGCACAGGTTTTTGAAAATGACACATTACCGTCAACAGCACCTCAATCTGAAAATATTATTGCTGATAGTGTAGCTTCCAGACAGGTACCGCAGATCATGGCGGTGGATACACTGAAACGCGACACTCTGAACCAACTAAATAACTCATTTGCGCTAGATACACTTTCCATCTTGGATAGTTTAACAGTAGACACAGTTCAAGTCAAACCCCCTCGGAGAGACATTGAAACAACTATCAATTATTCAGCTCGGGATTCAATATATAGTGATTTGATCAACCAAAGGGTTTATCTATACGGAGATGCAAAAATAGATTATGGAAAGGTGAGGTTGAAAGCGGATAAAATTGAAATTGACTACATAGCTCATACGCTATCTGCCGCCTATAGTGAAGATTCCCTGGGTAATAAAATAGGCGTACCGGTATTTTCTGATGGGCCCGAGACCTATGAAACCCAGAATATCGTTTACAACTTTGAAACGCAAAAAGCGCACATCTCTGGGGTGGTTACCAAACAAGGCGATGCCTTCATGCATGGAGCTAAAGTAAAGAAAACTCCGGACAATGAATTGTTTATCAAATCGGCCAAATATACCACCTGCAATCTGCCCAATCCTCATTATCATATACAAGCCTCAAAGCTAAAGATCATACCCAATGATAAACTGGTGTCGGGACCCTTCAATTTGCAGTTTAGTGATGTGCCCACTCCCCTTGGCTTTGCCTTTGGGATGTTTCCGTCACCCAAAAAAAGGTCATCGGGGGTTTTGTTTCCTTCCTATGGCGAGCAAAGGAACCGGGGATTTTTTCTTAAAAATGGTGGATATTATTTCGCTATTAGTGATTATATCGATTTGAAACTCACTGGTGAAATATACTCAAAAGGTGGACACGGATTTAATACGGCTTCTTCCTATGTAAAACGCTATGCTTATCGGGGTAATTTTAATTTTAGATTCAATAAATTCAAGACTGGCGCAGAAGATACCGAGCAGGTTTCAAATGATTTTTGGGTTAATTGGCGCCATTCACCACTATCCAAAGGGAGAAGTAGTGTTTCTGCCTCTGTTAGTGCTGGATCATCTAGTTTCAACAAAAATAATGTGTTCGAGAATAGCCAAAGAAACGTTACCACCAATTTTAATTCGAATGTATCCTACCGTACTTCTATAAAAAATACACCTTTTAACTTTTCCATGGGCTTAAGACATAATCAGAACGTTCAAACCGGTCAGGTAGATTTCACACTTCCCAACTCTAATTTTACTATGAACCAGATCTACCCATTGAAGAAAAAGGGTAGTACAAAAAATAATCCGTTGACCAAGTTGAACCTCCGATATAGCATGAATCTAAACAACCGCATCTCCAATAAAATTAGCAGTGATAGCATAGCTCCGTTTAATACTGAAACCATACCCGATCTTTTTGCCCAAGCTCGTAATGGTATGAAACACCAAATTCCAGTATCGACTTCAATGAGGGTATTAAAAAATTTTACTTTGACTCCTTCTGTTAATTATACGGAACTGTGGTATTTGAAAAAGTTGAATTATCGGTATGACGAAGGAACCAATCAAGTGATCACCGACACCTTGGAAGGATTCACCCGGGCGTACTTCTACAGTTCAGGCGCAAGTATTTCAACCCGTTTGTATGGAACCATTTATTTTAAAGGGGAAAAGATCCAGGCTATCCGACATGTGTTAACTCCATCGATTGGACTGGGATTTCAACCCGACTTTTCTGAGGAAAAATTTGATTTCTATCAAGAAGTTCAAACTGATCAAAGTGGTACCACACGAAAATTCTCCCGTTATAATGGGTTTATTTTTGGTAGTCCTCCAACTGGAAAAAGCACCAGTCTTGGTTTTTCTTTAACCAATAACCTGGAAATGAAAGTCAAATCAAAAAAAGATACAACAGGCAAATCAAAAAAGGTTAAATTGATTGATAATTTTTCTATAAGTTCCGGGTATAATTTTGCCGCCGACTCATTTCAATTGAGTAATATAAATCTAGGTCTACGAACCAAAGTCTTTAGTAAACGATTGAGTATCAATCTGACTTCTACCATTGATCCCTATATTTATGTGTTGGATACAAGTTTTGTAGACAATAATGACGTTTTAGTAGTAAAGCAAAGGAGACTTGATAAGTTCGCTTGGGATAGTGGCAGGGGTTTGGGACAGATCATAGCTTCCACATTATCTTTGAGTACACGATTAGATCCAGATGCATTTCGCTTTAAACAGCAATCTGATGATGAAGATGTGGGTAATATCGATTTGGTCACAGATGGAAGACCCGGCTATATAGGCGAAGGCCTTTTCGGAGATTTGACGGAAGAAGAGGGAGAGGAACTGGAGCTTATCCGACAGAATCCGGAGTTGTATGTTGATTTTAAGGTACCTTGGAGCCTATCTATAAGATATAATGTGAATTTTAGAAAAAATGGATTTGAGGAAGGTAGAATAACCCAAACATTAAGTTTTAATGGAGATTTAAAGATTACCGAAAATACCCGGATTGGATTCAGGTCCGGGTACGATTTTGAAGCTAAAGACCTTACACAAACCAGCATAAATATTTTTAGGAATCTCCATTGTTGGGAAATGAGTTTGAACTGGATCCCCTTCGGAAGATTTACCTCCTATAATTTTACCATAAGGGTTAAATCAGCCCTGCTTCAGGACTTGCAAATAAACCGACGAAACAGTTTTACTGACAATTTTTAATTCTAACTTTCAATCCAGGCGGTTACCTCTTCCAGGCTAGGATTCTTCACATTATTCAATTTCATTTTTTTTCGCATACCGCAAATGTCATTGAACAGTTTATTTGGGGCGGCTTGCTGCAATTGGTCAATCTTGGTAATGCTTAGTCGCTGAAGGATTGGAATAAGCTCTTGCCGGACCCCAATATCAAGAAAATCTTGATGGCTAGTTGATTCAAGCTTTTGCTCAGGCTTCATTTGAGGGAAAAATAATACATCCTGGATAGAATGTGAATCGGTCATTATCATGCAAAGGCGATCAATCCCAATCCCTAAGCCGGCTGTGGGAGGCATTCCATATTCGAGGGCCCTTAAAAAATCCTCATCTAAGACCATGGCTTCTTCATCTCCACGCTTGCCTAATTCCAATTGCTCCTCAAATCTTTGTCGTTGATCAATTGGATCGTTCAATTCCGAAAAAGCATTACAGATTTCTGTCCCATTACAAATGGCTTCAAATCTCTCCACAAACCCCTTCTTTTCTCTATGCTTTTTAGCCAAGGGCGACATTTCCACCGGGTAATCGGTAATATAAGTAGGTTGTATAAGATGCGGCTCACACTTTTCACCAAAAATTTCATCTATGATCTTTCCTTTGCCCATGGTATCATCGACTTCCAATCCCAAACTTTCGGCAGCTTCTCTTAACTGAAGTTCATCCATATTATCAATATTCAATCCAGTAAAATGTTGAATAACCTCTCCCATGGTGAATCTTTTCCATGGGCGTTTAAAATCGACGGTATGCTCTCCTACAGTTACCCGGGTGGTTCCGTGCAAGTCAACAGCTACCTTTTCAATCATCATTTCCACTAAATCCATCATCCACTGGTAATCCCTATAGGCAACGTATAACTCTACCTGTGTGAATTCCGGATTGTGGTTTCGATCCATCCCTTCGTTTCTAAAATCCTTGGCAAATTCAAACACCCCATCAAACCCGCCCACTATTAATCGTTTCAAATACAACTCATTAGCTATTCGTAGATATAGTGGTATATCCAGCGTATTGTGATGGGTTTTGAAGGGCCTGGCTGCCGCTCCTCCATAGATAGGTTGCAAAATTGGGGTT